>JBATKC010000171.1:0-10919 GCA_049669065.1 Gammaproteobacteria bacterium | reverse complement strand
TCCTGCAGAAGACGGTCGTCCAGGCTCTGCACGCCTACGGACAGGCGATTGACGCCGGCGTCCCGCAGCATCTGCAGCCGCTCGGGGACCAGGTCGTCGGGGTTGGTCTCGATCGAGACTCTCTTGACCGGACTCAGGCTCCGCGCAAGCTCGATGGTCCTGGCCAGCTCCGGCGCGTCTACCGTCGGTGTGCCGCCGCCAACGTAGATCTCGCCGAAGCGAAAGCCGGCTGCATGCGCCATCCGGATCTCGCTCCGCAGCGACTTGAAATAGCGCTTCGCCTTATCTTCCTTGTAACGCACCCGGTGGAACGAGCAGAACGGGCACAGCACCACGCAGAACGGGATGTGCAGATAGAGCATCAGGCGCTGTGCAGGATCGCCCGGCGGGACCTCGATAAAGTGACCGATGTTTTCCAGACGTGCGTATTGATCGCTGATCCTGCGCAATACGGTGGTCATGGCTCGTTCTATCAGCACGTCTTCTATCTCTGGTTCGCGAGCAGCCGACCCCCGGTGGCATTTCGTCTGCGGGGCCGCCGGATGTTCAGGGACGCAGCGCTATATTACTGTGGCCGGCGCCACCGTCCATGGCTGGCTGGTTGCCGCATGCGACTCGGAGTACGCAGGGAAAATCGGCACCCGCCTGGCCGGGTTCAGACTATTTGCGGTCTCGCCCCTGCAACGTCGCGCGTATCGTTATTCCGCCGCGACCGCCGTCGACTCATGCACTGCCGTGCTGGCTGGCGGCGTTATTCTGTGCCCGGACGGCTTCCAGCGCGGTCAGGAATCTGTCGGTCCATGCGCCGATGTCATTCAGCTGCAGCTGGCCCATCATCGAACGATAGCGCTCCTGGCGTTCGCCGAGCGGCATGTTGGCGGCGCGCTGGATCGCTTCGGCGACGCCCTCGGTGTCGTAGGGGTTTACGATCACGGCGGCATCGAGTTCTTCCGCGGCACCAGCCAGATAGGACAGGATCAGCGCGCCGGGATCGTCGGGGTCCTGGGCGGCGACGAATTCCTTGGCCACCAGATTCATCCCGTCACGCAGCGGTGTCACCAGTCCGATGCGAGAGATACGGAACATCCCCATCAGCATGCTGCGGGAGAAACCGCGGTTGAGATAACGGATCGGCGCCCAGTCCGGTTCGGCAAAGCGGCCGTTGATGTTGCCCGCCAGTTGCTCCAGTTCCTCGCGGATGTCCTGGTAGGCGCGCACGCCGCTGCGGGTCGGCGGCGCGATCTGCATAAAGACCAGACGACCCCGGGTATCCGGATAATTGGCCAACAACTCGCCAAACGCGCGGAAGCGTTCCGGCAGGCCCTTGCTGTAATCCAGCCGGTCGACACCGATGACCAGCTCTCTTCCTACCAGTCCTTCCCGCACGCGCTTTACCGTCGCGCTGGTGACTGCGCGTTCGGACATCTGCATCACGCCCGGTACGTCGATGCCGATCGGGAATGCTGCCGCCGTGAATTCGCGGCCGCAGGCGCGGAAGCGGTCATAACCGAGGCGGGCCTCGAGGAAGCCGACCCGCGCCAGGCTCTCGACAAAGCTGCGTACGTCGCTGCCGGTCTGGAACCCGATGACGTCATAACGCGTCAGCATATCGAGGATGAGGCGGTGTCCCGGCAGGGTACGCAGCACATCGATATTCGGGAACGGGACATGCAGGAACAAGCCGATCGGATTCTCGACACCGGCCTTGCGCAGTTCCCCGGCGAGCGGTATCAGGTGATAGTCGTGGGCCCAGATGACGTCGTCAGCCTGCAGCAGCGGACGTAGCTTGCGCGCGAATAGCGCATTGACGCGCTGATAGGCGCGACCGAAGCGCCGCTCGTAATGGAAGAAGTTGAGCATGTAATGGCATAGAGGCCACAGGCAGCCATTGGAATAGCCGTTGTAATATTCCTCGAATTCCGACTCATCGACATCGATCGTGGCGTAGCTCACTTTGCCGCGTCTGATCACGGTCGGGTCCTTGGGCTCTCCGTGGCAGGTCTTGCCGCCCCATCCGAACCACACGCCGCCTTGCTTGCGCAAAGCGGCGAGCAGACCCACCGCCAGGCCGCCGGCAGTCTTGCCAGTGCTGGGATCGGCGACGCGGTTGGATACGGCGATCAGGCGGCTCAAAATGCAGTCTCCCATGGTTCGCTCAGCCGCAGCGCGGCGTTGATGATCCCGACCATGCTGTAGGTCTGCGGGAAATTGCCCCACAGCTCGCCGGTCTTGGGATCGAGGTCCTCGGACAGCAGGCCGCTCGGATTGCGGTTCGCAAGCATGTTTTCGAACATCTTGCGTGCCTCGTCGGTACGGCCACAGTCGGCGAGCGCATTGATATACCAGAAGGTGCAGATGTTGAACGCGTTCTCGGGTTCGCCGAAATCATCGGCTGAGCGGTAGCGGAACACGTGGCCGTCCTGCAGCAGCTCGCGCTCGACTGCCGCGATCGTGCCGAGGAAGCGCGGATCGTCCGCCGGCAGGAAACCGAGCTCATGCACCAGCAGCATGCTGGCATCGAGATCGTCGCCGTCGAAGCTGTCGACAAAGCAGTTGCGTTTCTCGTTCCAGCCGCGGCTCAGGATCATGGCGCGGATACGCTGCGCGTGTTCGCGCCAGAAAAGGCTGCGTGGTTCGAGTCCCAGATGGGCGGCGATCCGCGCCAGTCGATCGCATCCCGTCCAGCACATCAGGCTGGAGAAGGTATGCACTCTGGACCGGCCACGGTATTCCCAGATCCCGGCGTCGGGCTGGTCATGGAACTCGACCGCGCGCTGGCCGAGGACTTCCAGGAGCTCGAACTGGTCGACGCCACCGGTGATGGACAGACGCCGGTCGAAAAAGAACTGGGTGGCGGACATGATCACCGAGCCGTAGACGTCGTGCTGGATCTGTTCGTGAGCCTGGTTGCCGACGCGGACGGGTCCCATGTCGCGGTAACCCGGCAGCGAATCGATCATCCGCTCGGTCAGCGCCGCCTCGCCGCGGATGCCATAGACCGGCTGCAGCATCCCGCCGTCGGTCGCGGCCGCCAGGTCAAGGATATAGCGGAGATACGCCTCCATGGTGTTGGTGGCACCGAGCCGATTCAGCGCGTGGACGACGAAAAAACTGTCGCGTAGCCAGCAGAAGCGATAGTCCCAGTTGCGCTGCGTCCCTGCCGCTTCCGGGACCGATGTGGTCATCGCCGCGACTACCGCGCCGGTATCCTCGAAGGTGCAGAGCTTCAAGGTGATGGCGGCCCGGATAACCGCGTCCTGCCACTCGAACGGGATCGACAGGGTTCGGACCCAGGCATGCCAATAGTCGCGGGTGCGCTCGTAGAAACGGCGGCTGATGGTCATCACCGAATCACGCACGCTCTCGTCCGGGCCGAGGATAAAGGCCAGCGGCCGGGTGAGTACAAAATTACGCTCCGCAAGCACGTGGCTGATCGACGCGTCGGTGGTCAGGCGCAGCGTGATCTGGGAGCCCACATAGCGGATGTGATTGCTGCCGAAGGTCACCGTCGGCGTTTCCGCCCCGTATTCGCTGGCCGGGCGCAAGCGGATGGTGACTCGAGGGTTGCCTTCCAGCGGCTCGACATAGCGGACGATGGTGGTGGGGCGGAAATGGCGGTCGAACTGACGAAAACGCGGCGCGAAGTCGACGATCTTGATCGCGCCGCCATGGTGGTCGCGCAGCACGGTCTCGAGGATCGGCGTATTGGTCAGGTACTGCTGCTCGGTGGACACCAGATCTTCCAGCACCACGTCGAAAAAGCCGGTCTGGCTTTCGCCATTGCCGCCCAACAGATCGCAGAACACCGGGTCGCCGTCAAAGCCCGGGTAGCAGGACCAGACGATCCGCCCCTGCGGGTCGATAAGGGCCGCGGTCTGGCAGTTGCCGATCATGGCCAGATCAAGCGTCGACATGGTCCGTCTCCAGTTGCCCGTGTTGGTCGCCGAGGAGGTTCTCTTCCAGCCAGCCCAATAGCTGATTCACCGTCTCAACATAGTGGCGGGCGTCCGTCGATTGGCCATCGCCCACGCGGATTGACTCGCCCCCGAGGCGGTTCACCGCTACGAACCCGTCTTCGTCGGTCACGTCATCGCCGGCGAAGACCGGGATCCGGCCGGCAAAGGGCTGCTCCTGCATAAACTGAAGGATAGCGGTGCCCTTGTCCTGACCCGCCGGTTTCAGCTCCAGCACCATCTTGCCGTGCTGGACGTGGAACTGCTCGCCGGCGGCGCGCGCGAGGCGGGTCATTATCTCCTGCGCGTCTCCAGCCGCGCCAGGCGCGTTCCGGTAATGAAGCGCCAGTGCCGCACCCTTGTCTTCGAGCAGCAAACCGGTCCGATTGTCGGCAAATTCCATCAGCTCTCGCTTGATGTCATGGAGCCGGTCCTCCAGCGCCGGGCGGTAGTGCATGGTGCCGTCCGCGGATCGCCGCTCTATCCCGTGGAGACCAGCAGTCGGCAACTGCAGCGGCATAAACAGCCGATCCAGGTCGGCGATGGCGCGCCCGCTGACCAGCGCGACCGCGCCGCCGAGCTCGAGCCCCGCCCGCCGCACCAGCAGCTTGAGCCTGGGCGTGGTGCGGACGTCGTCCGGATGATCCGCGATGTCCAGCAGCGTGCCGTCCACATCCAGAAACAGCGCCCAGCGGTCGCTCCAGGCAGGTAGTGCTCCGGGATCCGGCATAACGACACCTTATGGAATAGAGCCGGGTTTGCCAACCCGACAAGATCTGCCGGCATTCCACCGGAGATGCTCAGCCGATGATGCTTGCCCGGGGTCTCGGGCGCCGTGTCCGGTAGCGGAGTTGGCGACCCCAAGGCACGTCCGGCTGCTGGCCGGAGACACCGGACTGGCTGGCGGTGTCGCTTCGGGGACAATGGTTGCTGAAACCCGCAAGTGCGTCCAGATTCTGTCCGTGACCGGGACTGGCTTGGCGCCCACTCAGGACATACTGTCCCGGACCGGTTCCGGTAACATTGCGGCCTCGTACGGCCACGGCCGTGAGGTCGAGTCCGAATTTGTTGGAAGGTGCGTAGGACACATGTCCAAAAAGATGCCGCTGATCCTGTTGTTTGCTTCGGCCATGGCGGGGGCCCAGCCTGCGCCGGAACCGGTCGTCGTGGAGCAGGTGGTGCTCGCCTCGGCGCTGGATCAGCTGACGCTGACCGGTACGGCGACCGCGCGGCGGACCTCGTCGATCTCCCCGTACTCGGAGGGCCTGGTGGTGGATATGCGCGTCGACGTAGGGGACATGGTCGCCGAGGGTCAGGTGCTGGCGCGGCTCGATGGCGTCATCGCCGGTCATGAATTGACCCGGGCCGGCGCGGCGCTGGATGAGGCCCGCGCGGAGCTGCGCGACGCGATCCGGCGCCGGGATGAAGCGGCGCGGGTTCATGCAGACAATCTGATCGCTGCCAGCACCTATGAGTCTGCGGTAGCGGCTGCGGATATCCAGACCGCCGTGGTGACAAGACTCGAAGCCGAGTACGCGCGTCAGCAAGAGATCGTCCGACGCTATCAGGTGCGCGCCCCCTTCGCCGGTGTGATCGCGCGAAAATTTGCCGAGGTCGGCCAATGGGTGCAGCGCAGCCAGGCGCTGTTCGAGCTGGTCGACGCGGAGGTGCTACGGGTAGACGTGCCGGTCCCCCAGGCGTATTTCTCCAGCGTCGGGGCGGGCACGCCGGCGACGGTGCGTTTTGATGCGCAGGCCGACAAATCCATCGACGCGGTGGTGACCACCCGGGTTCCGATCAGTGACCCGGCGGCCCGCACTTTTATTGCGCGGCTGGAAATCGACAACGGTGATGGCGAGTTTGCGCCCGGCATGTCCGTGCGGGTTACGCTGCGTCCTGGCGATGAGCAGTGGGGTGCTGCCCTGCACGTGCCGCGGGACGCGCTGGTGCGTCTGCCGGATGGCAGCTATCGCTTGTGGCTGGCGGACGGCGACGGCGATCAGGCCACTGCTCGCGCGACCACCGTACAGATCAGGCGCTTTAGCGGCAGCTTTGCGATGATCGATCCGGGCCAGGGTGAAGGTCAGGTCAAACTGGGCGATCGCGTGATCGTCCGCGGCAACGAATCGCTCGCGCCCGGCCAGCAGATCAACATCGTCGATGCAGAGCTCTGATGTTGTTCCGACGCATACTCGAGAATCCCATCCTGGTAGCCGTCGGCGCCAGCCTGATCGTGGTGCTGGGCGTGCTCTCGGTGATCCGGGTGCCGGTCCAGCTGATCCCCGATCTGGACGTGCGTGCGGTCACCGTGGTGACGCGCTGGCCCGGCGCGACGCCCCAGGACGTGGAACGGGAGATCCTGATCGAGCAGGAGGAGTATCTCAGTAATGTCGCCGGTATCGATCGCATGATCTCCCGCGCCTCGATGGGTCGTGCCGAGATCGAGCTCGAGTTCCCGTACGGGACCGATATCGACGACGTATTGTTGCGGGTCAACAATGCACTGACCCAGGTGCCGTCCTATCCGGAGAACGTGGACGAGCCGCGCATCATCGCCAACTCATATTCCGATAACTCGTTCGTGTTCTTCGGTATCTTCCCGCTGCCGGGCAACGACCGCGATATCAATACGTTCTACGATCAGATCGACGATCAGGTGCGAGTACAGATCGCGCGTGTGCCCGGCGTCTCCGAGGCTGACCTGCGTGGCGGCGTCGAGCGCCAGATGCGTATCTATGTCGATCCCGTGCGGCTGGCCGATCGTCGCATCTCGATCGATCAGGTGCGCAACGCGATCCGCGGGCGCAACCGCGACGTGTCGGGCGGTGATCTGGATGCGGGCAAGAAGCGCTATGTGATGCGTACCGTCGGCCGCTTCCAGACCGTCGAAGAGATCAACGATCTGGTGATAGCGCAACGCGGTGATGCGCTGGTGCGTCTGCGGGATGTCGGCTACGCGCAGCTGGATTTCGCCGAAAGACAACGCATCGGCTATCTCAATGAACGTCCGGTAGTTGTGATGACTATCCGCCGCGAGCCGGGATCCAACATCGTCGCCGTGCGCGATGCAGTAAAGCAGCGCATGGAGGAGCTCAACGAGACCGCGCTGGCGCCGCTGGGCCTGACCAGCCAGATGTTCGTGGATGACGCCAAATACGTGGAAGACGCGGTCGCGGTGGTGCGACAGAATCTGATCCTCGGCGCGCTGCTGGCGACGATGGTCCTGTTCCTGTTCCTGCGCTCATGGCGCACGACGCTGGTCGGGGCGATCGGTATCCCTATCTGTCTGGTGGCGGCCTTCCTCGGGCTGTTGCTGACCGGGCGCACGATCAACGTCATATCGCTGGCCGGCGTCGCCTTTGCCATCGGTATGACGCTGGATAACAGCATCGTGGTGCTGGAGAACATCCACAGTCATCGCAACGCCGGCAAGACCCGTTTCGATGCGGCCTTGAGTGGTGTCAGCGAGGTCTGGAAGGCGGTCCTGGCCTCGACCCTGACCACGATATTCGTGTTTATCCCGGTGTTGTTCGTGCAGGAACAGGCCGGCCAGCTCTATTCGGATATTGCGGTCGCCATATCGGCTTCGATCTTTATGTCGATGCTGGTGGCGATCACGGTAGTGCCGGTCGGCGCCTGCTATCTGGGCGGATTCAGCCAGGCCCCGGAAGCCGAAGACACTTCGGATCACGGTCTGATCCATGGACTGCTTGCCGCCGTGGCGGGGGCCGCGCGCAGCCGCGGTCGGCAGATCGCCAGCGTGTCGATGCTGCTCGCGCTGACCGCCGCGATCATCGTGTTTCTGACGCCGAAGGCCGAGTACCTGCCTGAGGGTGAGGAAGCCAAGGCGTTTTCCAACGCCACCGCGCCGCCCGGTTACAGTCTCGAAGAGACCGAGCACGTCGGACGGGCCATCCGCGCCTTCCTGCGGCCCTATGTGGACGGCGATCCGGACGCTTTCGATGCCGGCGAAACCGACTTTCCGCCGATCGAGTTCGCGATCCAGTTCGTCTCGGCCGGCAACGTCCGCACTATCGTCCCGACGGTAGAGGCGGGGCATATCGACGAATTGATCGAGGGCCTTTCCGCGCATCTGAAACAGTATCCGGCCATGCGCAGCTTCGTCTCGCGTGGCTCGATCTTCTCCGGCAACTCGGGCGGCACCCGCAGCATCAATGTGGACATCAGCGGTAACGACATCGAGGCCTTGTATCAGGCCGCGGCCGCCGTATTCGACGAGGCGCGGACGGTGTTCGAGAATCCACAGGTCCGGGCTGAGCCAAGCGGCCTCGCGCTGGCGCAACCGTTCCTGGAGATCCGGCCCAACTGGGAGCGGGCGGCCGAGCTCGGAATCTCTGCGGCCGAGCTCGGTTACTCGGTCTGGGCTTATTCCGACGGCGCTTTTGTCGACGAGTTCTTCCTCGGTGACGACAAGATCGACATGTATCTCTACAGCACCGAGGGCACGGTCAAGCATCCGGAGGATATCGCCGGTCTGTATATCTACACTGCGGCGGGGGGCGCAGTGCCCTTGTCCACGGTGGCGACCGTGGTCGAGACCACCAGCACCGATTCGATTCGCCGCGTGGACGGCAGCCGCACTATCACCGTCTCCATCATCCCGCCGCGCAAGGTGCCACTCGAGGTCGGTGTGGAGGCCGTGCAAAACGATATCATCGCGGCGCTCAAGGCGCGCGGCGAGGTCGATGCCAGCGTCCATTTCCGGCTCAGCGGTGCCAGTGATCAGCTCGACGCGACCCGCCAGGCGCTGACATCCAACTTCCTCGTCGCGCTGCTTATCACTTACTTCCTGCTGGTGGCGATCCTGTCGCACTGGGGCTATCCGTTGATCATCATGACCACGGTACCGATCGGCCTCAGCGGCGGCATCGCGGGTTTGTGGCTGTTGAACGCAGTCGGCGCGCAGCTGCCGCTGATCGGCATCGATGCCCTGCAGCAGCCGCTGGATGTCATCACGATGCTCGGTTTCCTGGTGCTGGTGGGCACCGTGGTCAATAACCCGATCCTGATCGTCGACCGCACCATGCACAACGTGCGTGATAAGGGGATGGACAATGCGTCCGCGATCATCGCGGCGGTGCGCTCGCGGCTGCGTCCGATCATGATGTCGACGATCACCACCGTGCTCGGCCTGTCGCCGTTGGTGTTTATCCCCGGCGCCGGCACCGAGCTCTACCGGGGTCTCGGGGCGGTGGTCCTGTTCGGCATCCTCTACTCGGCCGTCGTCACCCTGTTCTTCCTGCCCTCGCTGTTGGGCCTGGTGCTGGCCGCGGGAAGCCGGATACGACAGCGTCCGGCCAGCGTAGCGGCGCCTCAGCCCGGCGCCTCCTGAACGCGGCCCGGTTCGCCTGCTGCAGACCCTGATCCGACGATGCTGAGACTCGAACAACTGGCGCTGCGCCGCGGGCCGCGGCTGCTGTTCGAGCAGGCGGACTTCAGCGTCTATCCGGGCCAGCGGCTGGGCATCACCGGCGCCAATGGCAGCGGCAAGTCCAGCCTGTTTGCAGCGATCCTGGGTGAGCTGCAGCCGGATAGCGGCGAGCTCTATCGTCCGCGTGACTGGATCGTGGCCCATGTCGCTCAAGAGACCCCGGCCGACCCGCGGTCGGCGCTTGAATACGTGCTCGACGGCGACGCGGAACTGCGTCATCTCCAGGCGCGGCTCGAGCGCGCCGAGAGCGACGAAGACGGTATCGCGGTGGCCGAACTCCACGGCAGCATCGACGCGGTCGACGGTTATACGGCGCCGAGCCGAGCAGCCCAATTGCTGGCCGGGCTGGGTTTCCCGCCCGGTGACGAGTTACGTCCGGTCAGCGAGTTCTCCGGCGGCTGGCGCATGCGGCTGAACCTGGCTCGTGCGTTGATGAGCCGTTCGGACCTGCTGCTGCTCGACGAGCCCACCAACCATCTGGATCTGGACGCGGTGATCTGGCTCGAGGAATGGCTCAAGGCGTACTCCGGGACGCTGCTGTTGATCGCCCATGACCGGGACTTCCTCGACGGCGTCTGTACCCATATCGCCCAGCTCGAAGCGCAGCGGCTGACGCTGTACAGCGGCAACTACAGCGACTTCGAGCGTCTGCGCGGCGAGCGCCTGGCCACACAGGCTGCGCAATATGCCCGCCAGCAGCGCGAGATCAGCCACATGCGCGCATTTGTCGACCGTTTCCGCGCCAAGGCCTCCAAAGCCCGCCAGGCGCAGAGCCGGCTCAAGGCGCTGGAGCGGATGGAGCTGATCGCGCCGGCCCATGTGGATTCACCGTTCCACTTCACCTTTCGGCCGCCGCAGAAATCGCCCAATCCGCTGCTCAGGCTAGAGCATGCCGCGGCCGGCTATGGCGAGCGGACCGTGCTGTCGGATCTGGGGCTGAGTCTGTCCCCGGGTGATCGTATCGGCCTGCTGGGGCGCAACGGGGCCGGCAAGTCGACGCTGATCAAATTGCTTGCGGGCAGCCTCGAGGCGAATGGCGGCGACACCGAACGGGCGCGCGATCTGACCGTCGGTTATTTCGCCCAACATCAACTCGAACAGCTGGACCCGGATGCCTCGCCATTGCTGCATCTGCAGCGGCTGGGCACGCCGGCGCGGGACCAGGAGCTGAGGAATTTCCTCGGCGGTTTCGGGTTCTCGAATGAACAGGCGCTGGCCCCGACCCGGCCGTTCTCGGGCGGCGAGAAGTCCCGACTGGCGCTTGCGCTAATCGTCTATCAGCGGCCGAATCTGCTGTTGCTGGACGAGCCGACCAATCATCTGGATCTTGAGATGCGCCAGTCGCTGGCGGTAGCGCTGCAGGACTATGTCGGCGCGATGGTGCTGGTGTCGCACGACCGTCATCTGCTCCGGGTCTGCTGCGATCAGCTGCTGCTGGTGGACGGCGGCGGCGTGAGCGAATTCCCCGGCAGCCTGGACGACTACCCGCGCTGGCTGGCCGAGAGCGCGCGGAC
>JBATKC010000170.1:0-1717 GCA_049669065.1 Gammaproteobacteria bacterium | reverse complement strand
CCGCGCTGGCACGCCACGGAGATTCCGGGATAGTCGACGAGCTCGCCGAGCTGTTGAACAACGGCGGGGACGAACTGCAGCGTCGCCGCGCGCTTCTCGCCCTGCGGCTGACCGACAGTCAGACAGCGCGGGATCATCTCAGAGCTTTCGCAAACCGGCCCGGCGTGCCTGACGCGCTGCGCGCGGAGGTGCCGTCATGGCTGCTGCGATGATGCGCGGATCGCTGACCGCATTGGCGCTTATGCTGCTCATGCCCTTGGCGCATGCCGCGTGCCAGTTCGACACCTTCGGCACGATCAGCAACCCCACGGATCCTTCCTGCCAGGATGCGCAATTCCGCTACACTCGCAGTGACAACACCGGCAACAATGTGGCCTTGGGCTACGACGTACCCTTTCCGGTGGACTCACTGTCGCCGGTGGACGGATTCCGCAGTTACCAGAGCCTGTTCGAACGACATCAGTCACTGGATGCGGACAATGCGACCGTTACCGGCCAGATCGTGGGTCAGACCGTCGCCGGTCGCGATGTCTGGGTCTATGTCATCGGCGATACAGACCGGACCGCCGACGATGGCGGCAGCGAGCCGGCGGCGCTGATCAACGGCACCATCCACGCCCGTGAATGGCAATCGCCGGAGGCAGTGACCGAGATCTTTGAGCAACTGGTCGAAATCCAGACGGATGGCGGCTTCGGTCAGTATCTGAGCGAAAACCTGTCGGTTCTTATCGTGCCGATCCTCAACGTCGACGGGTTTATCCAGACACAGCGCTTCCCGGACCGCTTTACCGCTGCGGAAATACAGCCTCGCGACGGGCGCATGCGGCGCAAGAATATGACGAGTCCCGGCGGTACACCGATAGACGAAGATATCGACGCCACCGCCGACAATTTCTACGGTGTCGATCTGAACCGGAACAGCCCGCGTGGCTGGGGGCTGAACGGCGGTTCCAGCAATGATCCCGTGAGCCTGGTTTATCGTGGCCCTGCCGCACAAAGCGAGCCGGAGATCCAGGCGCTGGTGGCGGCCTCGGCGCTGGCGCCGGTGACGCGGTTGCGCTTCTTTTCCGACGTCCACTCCTTTTCGCAAATCTTCTTTACGCCGCTTACCGGCAACAGCCGCCGTGACCAGATCACCGCCAGCCTGGTGGGGCGCATGCGCGCGGTGCTCGGCAACAAATACCGTTATGGCCCCGACTCCAACACCGGGATCGGCCTGAGCTCCGACTATTTCGCCCGCACATTCCAGATACCGGCCTGGACGCTGGAGATCGAGCCACTGAGTGGTGGCGTCGATTACGGTGGCACCAATCACGGTCATAGCGGTTTCGTGATGCCGGACGATCAGGTCGCGCGGATGCGCGACGAAGTGGCATCGATGGTGCTGGCCGGACTCTATCGCCAGACCGATGCACCGCGCCTGCAGGCGGTCGAAATCCGCGACCAGGCCAGCAGCGAATTGCGCTACGCGGCCAGCTGGGTGGCAGACGGCGACGGTCGTCGCCTCGAAGTCAGCGCGGACCGGGCGCTGGTCACCGGACGGACATACCAGCTGTGGCTGGCCTTCAACCGGCCCATGCGCTGGCGCAATCAGGCCGGCGCGGTCAGCAACTACGCCGGCCAGTCGACGGCGGCGTTTCCCAATCTCACGCTGCAGTTTCCGACGCTCGGCGGCGGCGCGGATATACCCATCAGCGGCAACGGCACCGCCTGGCTC
>JBATKC010000169.1:0-15418 GCA_049669065.1 Gammaproteobacteria bacterium | reverse complement strand
GCGCTGGACCTGGCCGGCAGCGGTCGCGCCGATGCCGGCAGCCTCTACGAGGCGGTGATCTGCGCGGCACGCATGGTCGGGGCGCCGGAACGGTAAGTCATCGGCCGCGCAAGCGCTTCGGCCAGCATTTCCTCCACGATCCGGGGCTCATCCGACGCATCACCGCAGCCATCGACCCCCGACCGGACCAGCGGATGGTGGACATCCGACCCGGGCGCGGGGGGTTCACTGCACCGCTGTTGAATCGGCTCGACCATCAGGCCGAATGCAGTAGCATGCATCCATGAGCGGGATGAAACCCAGCACCTTGAGGGTCGGCAGGCGCTACCGGCCGAACCGGCTCGCCCCTGAATACGATGCCCTTGTCATCGGTTCAGGCATGGGCGGCCTGACTACTGCGGCCCTGCTGAGCGACCTGGGCTGGAAAGTCTGTGTCCTCGAACAGCACTATACCGCCGGGGGCTATACCCATTCCTATGAGCGCCAGGGTTACGAATGGGACGTCGGCGTGCACTACATCGGAGATGTGGGCGCGAAGACCCGTACCCGGAGGATGTTCGACTACCTGACGGCTGGTCAGCTGCAGTGGGCGCCGATGGACGACGAATACGACCGATTCTACGTCGGCGACAAGGTCTTCAACGCCATGGCCGGGAGAACCGGGTTCCGGGACAATCTCGTCCGGCAGTTCCCGGCCGAGGAAGCGGCGATCGACCGCTACATGGCGCTCCTGTCGGAGGTGGGCCGCGCCTTGTCCGCGTTCGGCATGGCGAGGGTGATGAAGCCCTGGCAGAGGAGGCTCGCCAGGCCATTCCTCAAGTGGAAGACGCCGGATTTCATGTACCGCAACACTTACGATGTGCTCAGCGAGCTGACGGACGACCAGGACCTGATCGCCGTCATCTGCGGCCAGTGGGGCGACATGGGCTTGCCGCCCAAACAGTCGGTATTCATGGTCCACGCGATGATCGCGCGTCACTATCTCTACGGTGGCTTCTACCCGGTCGGCGGCAGCTGGAAGATCGCCGATTACATCATCCCCAAGATCCAGGCACCCGGGGGCGAGGTCTTCACCTACGCGAATGTCGAACAGATCCTCGTCGAGGATGGCGAGGTCAGGGGCGTCCGGATGTCCGACGGTCACGTGATCCAGTGCCCGGTGGTGATCTCTTCGGCCGGCGTCGACAATACGTTCGCGCGCCTGCTGCCCACCGAACTGGTCCGGTCGAAAGGCTACGAACTTTCCATGCGAGAAGTACAGCCGAGCATCGGGCACCTGTGTCTCTACATCGGCTTGCAGGGGACGGCAGACGAGCTCGGTCTGCCCAAAACCAACTTCTGGATCTATCCCCACAACGATTACGACAAGGCGGTTGCGGACTTCCGCGCGGACCCGGCATCAGCATTCCCGGTCGTCTACATCTCGTTCCCGTCCGCCAAGGATCCGGAGTATCTGGACCGCCACCCCGGCACGGCCACGATCGAAATCGTCGCGCCGGCCCCCTATGAGTTATTCGAGCAGTGGAAGGGGAGCACCTGGGGCAAGCGGGGTGAGGATTATGAGTCACTCAAAGCCAGGCTGAGCGAGCGGCTGTTACAACGTCTCTACGACAAGCTGCCGCAGATCGAGGGGAAGATCGACTACTACGAGCTGTCGACGCCGCTGTCGACGGAGTGGTTCTCCGCCTACCAGCACGGCGAGCTCTACGGGCTGGATCACACACCGGAACGACTGCAGCAGGACTGGCTGACTCCCAGGACCCGGATCCCGGGGCTGTGGCTGACCGGACAGGACATCCTGACCTGCGGCGTCACCGGTGCGATGATGTCCGGCCTGCTGACGGTCATCGCGATGGTCGGTGGCCGGAAGATCGGTCCGTTGATGAAGCGGATCTACGCCTAGATCGCCCGGCTGAGCACTGTAAATTATGACAACAGGTCCCGTTCAATACCGCCTTGATGGCCCCATAGCGACGATCCGCATCGACGACGGCAAACGCAACGCCCTGTCACCGACGGTCCTGCGCGAGATCTACCGGGCGCTGGACCAGGCCGAGTCCGATGGTGCCGCAGTGATCATCACCGGGCGGGAAGAGGTGTTCTCGGCCGGCTTCGACCTCAAAGTGATGAAACGCGGCGGCACGGACGCGCTGCGCATGTTGAAACTGGGTTACGCCCTCACCGCTCGTGTGCTCGCCTATCCGCACCCCGTCGTCGCGGCCTGCAATGGTCACGTGCTGGCGATGGGCGTGTTCCTGATGTTGTCGGCCGACTATGTCATCGGCACCCGCGGGGACTTCAAGGTATCGGCAAACGAGGTCGCCATCGGCCTGACGATGCCGCGTGTCGCCGCGGCCATGTTGCGTCACCGCCTGAACCCGGCGGCCTTCCAGCGCTCGGCGATCCTGTCCGAGTATTTCGACGTGGAATCTGCCCGGGAGGCAGGCTTTTTCGACGAGCTCGTCGATCCTTCCGAGTTGATGGCTCGCGCACAGGCCCACGCCGAGGCCTTCTGCAAACTGGACCCGCGGGCGCACACGGCGACCAAGCGCCGGCTTCGCGGAGCGCTTACTCGCCGGATCCGCCTCAGCATCCCGCTGGATCTGTTCGATGCCATGATGCTGGGCATGCGGGGCGCGCGCAGGCAGGGCAAAGCCCGGTAAAGGTAGCGCTACGATCCCGCTGATTCATAATCCGCTGGATTCCTTCTGAAACACTTGGACATCCCCTTGAGCCACCGCCCCAGGAAAAGGTTCGGCCAGCATTTCCTCCATGACCCGGGGGTCATCCGGCGCATCATCGCCGCCATCGATCCCCGGCCGGGCCAGCGGGTGGTGGAGATCGGGCCCGGGCGCGGTGCGATCACCGCGCCGCTGCTCAAGAAGCTCGGCGAGCTGGACGTGGTGGAACTGGACCGGGACGTGATCCCCCTGCTCCAGCAGACCTGCGCCGGTCTCGGCCGGCTCCATGTCCATAGCGCGGACGCCCTCAGCTTCGATTTCGCGGCCCTGGCCCGATCCGGACACCCGCTGCGGCTGGTGGGGAACCTGCCCTACAACATCTCCACGCCGTTGCTATTCCATCTGCTGGCACAACAGACGCCGATCCATGACATGCACTTCATGCTGCAAAAAGAAGTGGTGACGCGGATGGCGGCGACGCCCGGCGGCCGTGATTACGGCCGCCTCACGGTGATGCTGGCTGCACGCTGCCAGGTCGAGCATCTGTTTGATATCGGGCCGGGCGCGTTTACGCCGCCGCCACGTGTGCGCTCGGCATTCGTGCGGCTGACCCCTTGGCCGCAGCTGCCCTTCCCCGAGGCCGATACCGCCCGGTTCGCCCGGGTGGTATCCCAGGCTTTCTCAATGCGCCGCAAGACCCTGCGCAACAGCCTCAGGCCATTACTCGACGCGGACGCCATCGCCGCTGCGGATTGCGATCCTTCGGCCCGGGCCGAGACTCTGGCGCCGGCCGACTTCGCGCGGCTGGCCGCAGCGCTCGGCAGGACAGCGAAACCGGGCGGCGACTGAGACCGCCACACTCAAAGGCGCCCCGCATCACGTATACTTTGGTTAGATCAGTCTTGCCCAGGCCGATGCCGTATGGCACACGTCGTCGGCAAGCAGTCAGGGGGTGACGGATATGACGGATTATCGGCGCATTCTCGTGGCCATCGACCTGTCCGGGGCCAGTGGCCCGGTGCTGGACAAAGCCCTGCACTTGAGCCGCGGCTTCGGTGCCGAGCTCCATCTCCTGCATGTGGTGGAGTACATCCCGGTAGAACCCATGGGCGAGGCGCTGTTGCCGGCGGTAGACATCGAGCAGGAGCTCGCCGAAGGCGCCCGTCGACGTCTCGAAGAACTGGCCAGCAAGGCGGGCGCGGCCGACCTTGAGCGCCAGGTTGTCACCGGCAGCATCAAGAACGAAGTCGTCCGTGTCGCCGAGGAACTGGAAGCAGACCTGATTGTCATCGGCAGCAAGGAGCGCCACGGCCTCGGCGTGATGGTCAATCTGACCGAAGACACTATCCTGCACAGCGCGCCCTGCGACGTACTCGCGGTCCGTGTCAGGCCTTGATTGCGCCATCCGCCATGAACCCGGCTCGAAAGGCCATCCGTATCGACGTCGATACCGCCTTTGTGCCCGAGCAATCGGACCCGGACCTTGATCGCTATGTGTTCGCATACACCATCACCATCCGCAACGAAGGCGCCTTGCCGGCAACATTGTTGACCCGTCACTGGATCATCACGGATGCGAACGGCCGCGAAAGCGAAGTGCGCGGCGATGGCGTGGTCGGCGAGCAGCCACATCTGAACCCCGGCGAAGGATTCCGCTACAGCAGCGGTGCGATACTGGAAACACCCGTCGGTTCCATGCGCGGCAGCTATCAGATGGTCGACGATGATGGTCATTGCTTTGACGCCGCCATTGCCCCGTTTACGCTGGCTGTGCCCGGCGCTCTGAACTGAGTAGCGATGGCTATCTACGCGATAGGCGATCTGCAGGGTTGTCTTGATCCACTTTTGCGCCTGCTGGACAAGATCGACTACGACCCGGGCAATGACCAGCTGTGGTTTACCGGCGACCTGGTCAACCGGGGCCCGGACTCGCTGGAGACGCTGCGTTTTGTGCACAATCTCGGCGAAGGTGCGATCTGCGTGCTCGGCAACCACGACCTGCATCTGCTGGCCGCAGCGGAGAACCCCGGCAGGCTGCGTAACAAGGACACGCTGCACGGGATCCTCAAAGCCAGCGACGGCCACGAATTGCTGCATTGGCTGCGCGGCCGTCCGCTGATGCACCATGACAAGGCGCGCAACTACACGCTGGTCCACGCAGGGCTGTCACCACAGTGGTCGCTAAAGACTGCACTGGCTGCGGCCCGCGAAATGGAGACCTTCCTGCAGAGCAAGGGCTATCCTCAGTTTTTCAAACACATGTACGGCAACAAGCCGGTGCGCTGGTCAAAGTCCCTGGACGGCTGGGACCGGTTGCGCTTTATCACCAATGTGTTCACGCGGATGCGATTCTGCGATCTGGACGGGAATCTCGACCTGACTCGCAAGGGCAAGCCCAGCCCTCGGGCGCGCAAGTATGTGCCCTGGTTCCAGGTGCCGGGGCGCAAGAACGCCAAACTCCGCATCGTCTTTGGTCACTGGTCCACACTGGGCGAGATGGTCCGTCCCAACCTGGTTTCTCTCGACACCGGCTGCGTTTGGGGCGGCTGTCTGACCGCGGCGCAGCTCAAGCCAAGCAAAGTCCGCTTGCGGCGAGTGAAATGCAAACAGGTACTGCGGCCAAGCCTGTTCACGCCCAAGTGACCGGGCCGGCCCGGTCGATGGGCTAGAATGTCCACCAGGGAAGTCGCGATAAGAACAAGCAAAACCTTGGCATCGGAGCTGGCATGAATACTCGACTCGACGGCCGCCGCGCACTGGTCTGCGGTGCCTCCCGCGGCATCGGCCGCGCCGTGGCCCTGGCGCTGGCCGAATCCGGCGCACAAGTGCTGGCGGTGGCCCGGGATGCAGATGCGCTGGCCGGGTTGCTCGACCAACTTGCGCGTGAGGGGGGTCAGACACATCAGGCCATACCGCTCGATCTGAACGATGGCCAGGCGCTTAGCGGGCGCATGCAGACCCTCGCCGAAGAGGCGCCTGTGCAGATCGTCATCAACAACACTGGCGGGCCGCCGGCCGGGCTGGCGATCGACGCGGGTCCGGAACAATTCGATGCTGCATTCGCGCAGCATGTGCTCGCCGCACAACGCATAATCCAGGCGCTGCTACCCGGGATGCAGGGGGCGGGCTACGGCCGGGTGATCAACATCATCTCCACCTCGGTAAAAGAGCCGATCCCCGGTCTCGGCGTCTCCAACACCGTGCGCGGCGCGATGGCCAGCTGGTCGAAGACGCTGGCGCGCGAGCTGGGCCCGTTTGGCATCACGGTCAACAACGTGCTGCCCGGTTTTACCGCCACCGAGCGGCTCGACTACATATTCCAGGGGCGCGCCGAAAAATCGGGTCAGCCGATCGAGGTCATCCGCGAGCAGGCGCTGTCCCTGGTACCCGCCGGCCGCTTCGCCGAACCGGCTGAGATCGCCGACGCTGTCGCCTTTCTCGCCAGTCCCGCCGCGTCTTACATAAACGGCATCAATCTGCCGGTTGACGGCGGCCGCACCGGCAGCCTCTGAGGGACACGTGGAGCGCCTGGCCAATTACATTGACGGCGAGCTGAGTCCACCTGAGGCCGGCCGCTATCTGGACAATCCGGAACCGGCGACCGGCCAGGTCTATTCACAGCTGCCGGATTCCGGCGCCGAAGACCTTGAGCGAGCGGTGGCGGCCGCGCAAGCTGCTTTCCCGGACTGGAGCGCGGCCACCGCCGATCACCGGGCCAGGGTGATGCAGCGGCTCGCGCGGCTGGTGCGACACAATGCCGACATGCTGGCACGGGCCGAGAGCATCGATAACGGCAAACCGATCAGCATAGCCTCCACTGTAGATATCCCGCGCGCCTCGGCCAATCTCGAGTTCTTCGCCGCTGCCGCCACGCAATTTCACAGCGAGGCACACGAGACCGATCACAACACCCTGAATTACACGCTGCGTCATCCGCTGGGTGTCGTCGCCTGTATATCGCCGTGGAATCTGCCGCTGTATCTGTTCACCTGGAAGATCGCGCCGGCGCTGGCCGCCGGCAATTGCGTGATCGGCAAACCTTCCGAAATCACGCCGATGACCGCATTCCTGTTCTCGCAGCTGTGCCGCGACGCCGGCATGCCGCCCGGCGTCCTCAACATCCTGCACGGCACGGGACCTGGCATCGGCCAGCAGATCGTCGATCATCCCGGCGTCAAAGCCATCTCGTTTACCGGCGGCACCGCCACCGGCGCACGCATCGCCGCCTCGGCCGCGCCGCGCTTCCGCAAGCTGTCGCTGGAACTGGGCGGCAAGAACCCGAGTCTGGTGTTCGCCGACTGCGATTGGGAACGGACGCTCGAGGGCACATTGAGAGCCGGGTTCTCCAACCAGGGGCAGATCTGCCTGTGCGGCTCCCGGGTGCTGGTGGAAGCATCGATCTATGGCCGATTCCGCGATGCGTTTGTCGAGCAGGTCCGGGCGATGACCGTGGGCGACCCGCTGGACCCGGAGACCCTTCAGGGCGCGGTCGTCTCCGCAGCTCACATGGAGAAGATCCTCGGCTGTATCGACACCGCGCGCCAGGAAGGCGGACGCGTGTTGTGCGGTGGTGGGCGGGTGCAGCCGGACGCCGCGCGCTGCCGCGACGGCTGGTTCGTCGCACCGACGGTGATCGAGGGTCTCGGCACCGATTGCAGCACCAACCAGGAAGAAATCTTCGGCCCGGTAGTCAGCCTGAGTCCGTTTGAGAGTGAGGAAGACGCCATCGAACAGGCCAACGCTACCCGCTACGGACTGGCCGCATCGCTGTGGAGCCGCGACGTGGATCGCTGCCATCGGGTGGCGCGCCGGCTTGACGCCGGGATGGTCTGGGTCAACTGCTGGATGCTGCGGGACCTGCGCACACCGATGGGCGGCATGAAGGACTCGGGTATCGGCCGCGAGGGCGGCTTCGAGGCGATGCGCTTCTTTACCGAACCCAAAAACGTGTGTATCAGTTATCGTTGACCCATTCGGATATGGATACGTGAGCAAACCAGACGACGTCACCCATGCCATCGGCGCGCCGGAGCCGGTGGGCCATTATCCTCACGCCCGGCGCGTGGGAAACCTGTTGTTTCTCTCCGGGATCGGCCCGCGTGTGCGCGACAGCAACGCGATACCTGGCGTCGGCCTCGACGCCGACGGGCGAGTGGTCAGCCGGGACATCGAGGCGCAGTGCCATTCGGTGTTCCGCAACGTGCGTCAGGTGCTGCAGGAGGCAGGTTCATCGTGGGACCGGCTGGTGGACGTGACCGTGTTCCTGACCCATATGCAGGAGGACTTCGCGATCTATAACCGCATCTACGCCGAGTATTTCCGCGATAACCCACCCTGCCGCACGACGGTAGAAGTCAACAGCCTGCCGACGCCGATCTCGATCGAATTGAAGTGCATTGCCTCGATTATCGATGAAGGCAGCGATGTGGGCGGCGACTGATGGCGGCGAGCGGCTCGAGGAAACATCTATGCGACCCTTAAAGGCCTTCGACTTCCGGCAGTGGATCGACGATCACCGCCATGTGCTGAAACCACCCGTGTGCAACAAGGTGGTGTTCGAAGATGCGGAGTTTATCGTCATGGTGGTGGGCGGACCCAACTCGCGTCAGGACTATCACTATGACCCGGGCGAGGAATTTTTCTACCAGGTCGAGGGCGACATGGTCCTCAAGACCGTGCAGGACGGAAAGTTCGTCGACATCCCTATCCGCGAGGGCGAGATCTTCCTGCTGCCGCCGGGCATGCCGCACTCGCCGCAGCGATTCGAAAACACCGTGGGCCTGGTGATCGAACGTCCGCGTCTGCCCGAGGAGAAGGATGGTTTCCTGTGGTTCTGCGAGGCCTGTGGCCACAAGCTCTACGAGGAATACTTCCACCTGGAGAATATCGAAACTCAGCTGCCGCCAGTGTTCGACCGATTCTACGCCGATCCGGATCTGCGTCATTGCGAGGAATGCGGACACGTCAGCGAGCTGCCGCCAGAGCGGCGCGGCTGAGACCACGCATGCCTGTGCTCAAGGTCGATATCCACACCCACATCCTGCCGCCGGACTGGCCGGATCTGAAGGAACGCTATGGCTATGGCGGTTGGGTACAGCTGGAGCGCCACGGTCCCGGCTGTTCGCATATGACGCTGGACGGCAGCTTCTTCCGCGAGGTGGACAAGAACTGCTGGGACGAACACGTGCGGATGTCGGAATGCGACGGCCATGGCGTCCACGTCCAGGTGCTGTCCACGGTACCGATCATGTTCAGCTACTGGGCCAAAGCGGAGGACACGCTGGACCTGGCGAAACTGCTCAATGATCACATCGCCAGTGCGGTCGCCAACTATCCGCGACGGTTTATCGGTCTCGGCACGTTGCCGATGCAGAACCCGGATCTGGCGATCCGTGAACTGGAGCGCTGCGTGCAAAAGCTGGGTCTGGCCGGGATCGAGATCGGCTCCCACGTCAACGGCATGAACCTGGATCATCCGGACGTCTATCCGGTGCTGGAAGCCTGTGCCGAACTCGGCGCAGCCGTGTTTGTACACCCCTGGGAGATGCTCGGGCGGGAACGCATGGGTAAGTACTGGCTGCCGTGGCTGGTGGGCATGCCCGCGGAGACCTCGTTGTCGATCTGCTCGATGATCTTTGGCGGCGTGTTCGAGCGTCTGCCCGATCTGCGTGTGGCCTTCGCCCACGGTGGCGGTGCCTTCCCCGCCACGCTCGGCCGTATCGAGCACGGCTTCAAGGTGCGCCCGGATCTGTGCGCGGTGGAGAACGAGCACAACCCGCGCGACTACCTGGGACGGTTTTTTGTCGATTCGCTGGTCCACGATCCGCTGATGCTGCGCTATATGATCGATCTGATGGGTGCCGAGTGCATCGCGATGGGCAGCGACTACCCGTTCCCGCTGGGCGAGACCGTGCCCGGCTCGCTGATCGAGAGCATGGATCTGGCGCCGGAAATAAGGGAGCGCCTGCTCTCGGGCAGCGCACTGGCCTGGCTGAATCTGGAGCGGGAGCGCTTTGCATGAGCACGCTGGTCCTGCATACCGCAGCCGGACCGCGGCGCGTGGATCCGGCGGCTATCGATATATCGATCCCGCTGGATTTTGGCGGCCGCCAGCCAAACCATTTTGGCGCGCCGCCGGCCCGGGCCGAGCCGCTGGAAGCCGATGGCTTTGTCGGTGATGTGCGCGCAGGTGGGAGCTGCAATTGCGAGGTGCTGACGCTGGTGCCGCATTGCAATGGCACCCATACCGAATGTATCGGCCATCTCAGCCGGGAACGGGTCAGCATCGCCGCCAAGGCGCTCGCGCCGATGATGCTGACGGCTCTGGTAAGCATCGAACCGGTGGATGCGGCACGCAGCAACGAAACCGCGGATCCGGCGCCGCGGGCGGGCGATCGGTTACTCACCGCGCGCGCGCTGCGCAATGCACTGGAGGACCTCGGAGAGTTGCCCGAAACGCCCGCCGCGCTGGTGGTACGCACCATGCCCAACGATGCGTCCAAGACGACCCGGGACTACACCGCTGACCCGGTGCCGCCCTATTTCTCGCTCGAAGCGCTGGGCATGATGGTCGATCGCGGTGTGCAACACCTGTTGTGCGATCTGCCGTCCATCGACCGCAGCCACGATGATGGCAAACTCGCCGGTCACCGAATATTTTGGGGTCTGGCGGGTCATGCGGACCGGGAACGGGAGGACGCCACGGTCACCGAGATGGTCTATGTGCCCAGCATGGTTGCCGACGGTCTTTATGCGCTGTCGCTGCAGCTACCGCCGTTTATGACTGACGCGGCTCCCTCGCGACCCCTGCTCTACGCGCTGGAAACGCCATGACCGACACCTCCATCGATTACGCCCGCCGACAGGACGCCGGCGACCCGCTGGCCATCTATCGGGAGGAGTTCCACATCCCGCCGGGCGCGGACGGCGACTGCATATATCTCTGCGGCAACTCGCTGGGTCTGCAACCGCGCGAAGTACAACAGCTGATGGATGAGGAACTGGCGGCCTGGCGCGAGCTGGGCGTGGAGGGTCACTTCCGTGCGGCCCGTCCATGGATGGCCTATCACGAACAGCTCGCCCACCCGCTGGCGGCGCTGGTCGGCGCGCAGGCGGAAGAAGTCGTCGCGATGAATACGCTGACGGTGAATCTCCATCTGATGATGGTCAGCTTCTATCGTCCGACCCAAGACCGCTTCCGCCTGCTGATCGAGAAACCCGCCTTCCCCTCGGACCGCTACGCCGCCGAGTCCCAGGTGCGCTTCCACGGCTTCGATCCCGACGAAGCGCTGGTCGAATTGACGCCCCGGGACGGTGAAACGGGGATCGAAGACGAAGCCATCGCAGCCTGTATCGAGCAGTACGGCGATTCCATCGCGCTGGTGATGCTCCCCGGCGTGCAGTACTACTCCGGCCAGTTGTTCGACATGGGCGCGATCACCGCGCTGGCGCGGGCCAAAGGCTGCGCGGTGGGCTGGGATCTGGCCCATGCGGTGGGCAATGTCCCGCTGGCCATGCACGACTGGGACGCGGACTTCGCCGTCTGGTGCAGTTACAAATATCTCAACGCCGGACCGGGCGCGGTGGCCGGTTGTTTTGTCCACGAACGTCACGGGCGGGCCTTTGACCTGCCCCGCTTCGCGGGCTGGTGGGGCCACGACAAGAAAACCCGGTTCCGGATGGGTCCTGAGTTCGTACCCATGCCGGGCGCCGAGGGCTGGCAGCTGTCCAACCCGCCGATATTCTCGTTGACGCCGCTGATCGCATCACTATCACTGTTCGAAGACGCCGGCATGGACCGGCTGCGGCAGAAGTCCATGGCGCTGACCGGTTATCTCGAAACATTGCTGGATGAATTGCTGGCCGGGCACATCCGGATCTTCACGCCACGGGACCCCGCACAACGTGGCTGCCAGCTTTCACTAAGCGTCGCCGGCGACCGCGACCAGGGTCGCGCCGTGTTCGAGGCGATCTCGGAAGCTGGCGTCGTGGCGGACTGGCGCGAGCCGGATGTCATTCGCATCGCGCCTGTTCCCCTGTATAACAACTACGAAGACGTCTGGCGCTTTGTCGATATCCTGCGCCGGCAATTTCCATGACAGCACGCAGACAACACAATGAGGTCACCATCGTCGGCGCCGGTCTGGGCGGCGCGCTGATGGCCCTGTACCTGGCCCGGCGCGGCTACCGGGTCCGGATGTTCGAGAAGCGCGCTGATATGCGCAAGGAGGACATCTCCGCCGGACGATCCATCAACCTGGCCCTGGCCAACCGGGGCCTGGCAGCGCTGTCCGAGGTGGGCCTGGAGATAGAAGCGCGCGCCCTGCTCACCACCATGCGCGGCCGGATGGTCCACGATCTGGACGGAAAAACGAACCTGCAACCTTACGGTCAGCGGGACTGGGAAGTCGTCTACTCGGTCTCCCGGGGCGGACTGAACGCGCTGCTGATGGACCGGGCCGAGGAGGCAGGCGTGCAGATACATTTCGAGGCGCCGTGTACCGAAGTGGACCTGGAGCAGCGCCTGCTGCGCTTCCATGACCAGGTCGCGAACGTACACATCGAGGCCCCCATGTCACCGGCGATCGGCGCCGACGGCGCCGGCTCGGTGATCCGCCAGGCACTCCTGCAACGGCCCGGCTACACCTGCACCGTGGACATGCTGGATCATGACTACAAGGAACTGAACATCCCCCCGACCGCCGCCGGGGACTTCAGCATGGAACCTCACGCGCTGCACATCTGGCCCCGGGGCGGCTATATGCTCATCGCCCTGCCGAATCTGGACCGCAGCTTCACCGTGACCCTGTTCCTGCCGAAGACCGGCAATCCCGACCGCGCCATCGGCGACGAGCCCGGCTTCGACCTGCTCGGGGAACCGGCCAAGGCCCGGGCGTTTTTCGATGCGGTGTTCCCCGACGCCTCGGCGCTCATCCCCGACCTGGAACGCGACTGGCTCCACAACCCCACCGGCGAACTGGGCACCGTGCGCTGCGAGCCCTGGCATCTCGACGATCGCCTCGCTCTGCTGGGCGATGCCGCCCACGCCATCGTGCCCTTCCACGGCCAGGGCATGAACTGCGCCTTCGAGGACTGCCTGGAGATGGATCGCTGCCTCGACGAGACCGGCGGCGACTGGACCCGGACCTTCGCCCTCTACAACGAGCGACGCAAGGCCAACGCCGACGCCATCGCCGACATGGCGCTGGAAAACTACATCGAAATGCGCGCCTCGGTGGCCGATCCCAAGTTCCTGCTCAGGAAACAGCTCGCCTTCAACCTGGAGCGCCGTTATCCGGACCGCTTCGTGCCCCGCTACGCCATGGTCATGTTCCGCGACGATATCGGTTACGCCGAGGCCAGGCGCCGGGGGAAGATCCAGACGGAGATCATCAACCGGGCCACCGAGGGCCGCGAAGACCTCTACGGATTAGACTACGGCGCCCTGGGCGCCGAGATCCAGGCGAGGCTTGAACCATTTGGCGGCTGAGGTCGTGACCCGCAGTCAGCCATATCCGCTCAGCCAGAACCAGGGAGGGTTCATATCATGCGTCCGTTCCTGATCACGATAATTCTAGCTTTCTTCTCCGCGGCAGCCGGCGCCGAGGACACCAGGACAGGCTGGGCGTCGATAGACGTGTCTTTGGACGGTGCCGGGAGAGTCCTGGAAGCAAGCGTGGCAAAAGCGCCGACACCCCTGGTGGAACCTATCGAGTCATGGGTGAAAACCACGATATTTGAACCCGCAGTCGTCGATGGTCAAACAGTGCCCAGCACCACATCCGTGTCACTGCAGTTCTCGCTGGAGGAAGTCGAGGACGGATATGCACTGAAGTTTCTCTCGTACACGACCGGGCCGAGGCTGGTCAGCGCGAGCGAACCCAAATACCCACGCCGCAACCTGGAGAAAGGGCTGGAAGGATGGGTGCGACTCAAGTTTACGGTCAGCCCGACCGGCGAGGTTGAAGATGCAAGCGTCGTCGAATCTTCAGATCAGTCTTTTGACAAGGCCGCGCTGCGGGCCATAAAACGCTTCAAATACAAGGCGCCCACGGTCAATGGTCAAGGCATCAGCACAGTGATGGAGCAAACGACCGAATTCAGGATAGACCGATAAAACCAGCAAGCATGCAGGTATTTGAGCCCGTCCTTGTCCGGAGCCAGCAGAATGTGCGACTCACGCGGCCGCGTTCTCGACTTTGCCTGGCAACCTGCTCAGCACAAGCCGCTTGAGATCGACCTTGCGGCTGGCATTGTCGATGTCGATCCCGACCAGATTGCCGTCCGCGTCATAGTCCAGGACCACGCCGTCCGAAATTTCCCGGCTTTCAACGCCCGTTCGTTCAGCCAGATCGATATATAGAGAATCAGTCTCGGGATGGTAGTTCAGTTTCATGGCCTGAAACTCCGATCAGGGAAAGCGTTATGGATAGTCACTCTACATAAACTAGTCAAGGGGGCTCCTGACTCCTCGCCCGCCTTTATTGAGGACGTGGGTGTAGATCATCGTGGTGGCAACGTCCTTATGGCCCAGCAGCTCCTGCACGGTCCGGATGTCGTAACCGGATTCCAGCAGATGGGTGGCGAAGCAATGACGCAGCGTGTGGCACGATGC
Source organism: Gammaproteobacteria bacterium (assembly GCA_049669065.1). Lineage (GTDB taxonomy): Bacteria > Pseudomonadota > Gammaproteobacteria > Steroidobacterales > XN24 > CAMYOC01. The sequence goes on along the minus strand of JBATKC010000169.1, from coordinate 1,123 downwards.
GGCCTTGCTGATTTCGGCCTTCCGCACGGCCATGCGGAACGCGCGTTGCAGCGGCTTTTCGTGAGCATGATGGCGAACCATGAGCCCGGAGTCCCGCTCGCGCCGGGCACGCCGTGATGGAAACAGGAACTGCCAGCCCCACTCCCGGCGTGCGAGCGGATACTTCCGCGCCAGGGCGAACGGCATGGACACGCCCGCGAGCTCGGAGTTCTTGTCGGTGTCGAACAGCCCGGTGAGCATTTTCATCCGGCCACGGATAGGGTCAATCAAGGCATCGGGCAGCATAGTGACCCGATCCTTCGCGCCCTTGCCGTTGCGGATTGTGATCTGACGATAGTCGAAATCCAGGTCCTTGATACGCAGACGCACACATTCAGCGATGCGCAGGCCCGAGCCATAGAGCAGACTGCTCATCAGCCAGAAAGGATCATCGAGCCGGCACAAGACGGAACTGACTTCGGCACGGCTCATCACCACAGGCAGGCGCTTCGGGCGCTTGGCCCGGACGATGTTCTCCATCCAGGGCAGCTGGATTTCGAGCACCTGACGGTAGAGAAAGAGAATTGCAGACAGGGCCTGATTCTGGGTCGAGGCCGAAACGTGGCGCTTAACCGCCAGATGAGTCAGATAGGACTCGACTTCCTCGGCGCCCATCTCTACCGGATGCCGCTTGCCATGAAAAAGGATGAAACGCCGAATCCAGTGGACATAGGTCTTCTCGGTCCGGTGGCTGTACCGAAGCCGCCGGATACGGCCACGGACCTGATCCAGGAGGCGAGGTTTTTGAGTTCCCATATCGCAATCGCGTCCGAGACATGATATCTGTGTGGTCCAGCACGCGCAGATAAGGAAAACAGAGGCTTGCCATGGCAACAACCGAGTTAAACGCCCCTTTTCACCGAGTTACTAACCCCGCATTCGGCGTTCAATAGAATAGTTAGGTGCACCTCATGGCCCTTGCTGAGTCGAACTGTCTAGCCGTCGTTAGGATAGTCGTTGGACTACTCGCTCATCGCAGGTACGAAGATATTGAGGTGCAATCCGACGGAGTCAGGCTCAAGGCGGCAGATATGCGGGCGGCCATTGACGCTTACCCTGGGTGTGTTATCGAGAAGCTTCGGCC
>JBATKC010000168.1:0-2508 GCA_049669065.1 Gammaproteobacteria bacterium | reverse complement strand
GGGTATACCCGGTCAAACCAGCGGCAGCGCGGCGGGGGGCAGCGGCGGCGGAGGATCCGTGAGCGGAAGCAGTGGTCAGGGTGCCTACCCGGGCAGTGCCGGCGGTAGCGGCAGCGGAACCGGTCGCTCACTGTCGGAGCTGGATCGCGAATTTGCCAAATCGCTCGAGGGCTTCGGCACCGCAATGTCGGAAGAACAGATAAAGATCGCCGAGCGCAACGCCGGGGAGCGGGGTGCCGGCACCGCCGCCGGCACCGGCACTTCGCCGGGCGGTTCGGGTTACGGGTATCCGTCCGAAACCGAGGGCGACGGACCGGGTGGTTCGGGTGGCCCTCAGGCTGGCGGGCAAGGTGGTTCAGGGTCAGCGGGCGGTTCGGTCGGTGGTAGCGGCGGCCAGGGCACGTCCACGGCGCCGCCGGACGTAGGCAGTGGCAGTGATGACGATATCGTCGCGCGCCAGCTGCGTGAGGCAGCGGAATCCGAGAGCGATCCGGCGCTGCGCGAGAAATTGTGGGATGAATATCGTCAGTACAAACAGAGTCTGGGCAAGTAGACGACGATGATGACGCCGGTTCAAAAATTGATATGCCTGGTGCCGGCTTTATGGCTGCTTGGCGCCTGCACCGTGACCGAAACGCGCCCGGTAACCTATGTACCGGCGATGAGCGCCGATACCGAGATACCGGAGGACCGGCGTCTGGAGATCACGATCGTCGAGTTCGATCCCGGCATCAATGAGGACGGGACTGCGGGCGAGGACGAATTCCAGGTACCGAAAGAAGTGCGTGAGGCTGAGGCCCGGTATGTCGCCTTCCATCTGCGCGACACACTCGAGCGCACAGCGTTGTGGGGCCCGGTGCGCGTCGTCCCCGCGCCGCGTGTCGGCGCCGAGTTGCAGATTTCCGGCCGGATGATCGAGTCAACCGGTGCGCGGCTGCGTGTGGCCGTGACCGCAGCGGATGCCACCAACCGCGTGTGGTTGCAGCAGGAATACACAGGGACGACGGACGCCGCCAGCTATTCCGACAGCGAAGTGCTGGACCGGGATCCGTTTCAAAACGTTTATAACGAGATCGCCAACGATCTGATCCGGCTGCGTCGCGAGATGGGCGACGCCCGGCTGATCGAGATCGAGCGGGTGGCCGAGCTGCGTTTCGCTCGGGATGTCTCTTCGGCAGCCTTTGACGGCTATCTGGAAGAAGATCGTTACGGACGTCTCTCCGTCGCGCGGCTGCCGGCCGAGGGCGATCCGATGCTGGCACGTGTCGACGCAGTCCGCGAGCGTGACTACATTTTTGTCGATACCCTCAATGAGCACTATGCAGACTTCTCCCGGCGCATGGAGCAGCCCTATGACGAATGGCGCCAGTACACCTACGACGAGATCGTCACGCTGAGAGAACTGCAGAGCGCGGCCCGCTGGCGCAAGGTGGTCGGCGCGATGGCGGTGGTCGGTTCCGTGGTGCTCGATTCACAGGGCAGCAATACCGCCAACGAGGTCGGTTCCAGCGCGATGTTGATCGGTGGCGTGCAGCTGTTCAGCTCGGGGATGCAGCTCGGTCAGCAGGCGAAGATGCAGTCAGAGACGATCAAGGAGCTGAGCGCTTCCTTTGGCCAGGACATCGAGCCGGCGGTGGTACAGGTGGCCGGCGAGACGCGTCGTCTCGAAGGTACCGCCGCGACGCAATACGCGGAGTGGAAGCGGTTGATGCGCGAGATTTATCAGGCCGAGACCGGCTTCGAACTGCCGCCCGATCCTTCGATCCCGGCCGGTCCTTCCGCCGAGGACGTGCTGACGGATCAATGACGGAGCCGTCTCCGGGCCTGCAACTGGCTGCACGATTCGAACTGCTGCGGCTTCTCGGCCGCGGCGGTATGGGTCAGGTCTGGCTGGCCCGCGATGCCGAACTCGGCGGTGAGCTGGCGCTGAAGATCCTCGAGCCACGCCTGCTTGCCGACGCTACCATGGTTGATCTGATGCGTCATGAGTGCCGGCAGGCGCGACGTCTGCTGCACCCGGGGATCGTACGGGTATTCGATTTCCATCAGGACGACGAGCTCACTTTTATCTCCATGGAGTATGTCGATGGTGGCGAGTTGGGCCAGCTGCGCGATGCGGCGCCGGCTGAGATCCTGCTGCCGCTGGTGCCGCTGACCGATGCGCTGGCCTACGCTCATGCCCAGGGCGTGATCCACCGGGATCTGAAACCCTCCAATGTGTTGCTCGAACCCGGCGGCCGACCCAGGTTGCTGGACTTCGGCATCGCCGCCGCGCTCGATGCCAGCGGCGGTTTGAGCATCACCGGCGGTGGATCCCGTGTGTCCGCCAGTCCCGAGCAGCGTGCCGGTTTGCCGCCGTCGCCGGCGGATGATGCCTTCGCTATGGGCGTGTTGATCCATGAGTTGATCAGCGGTTTCCCACCGGTGCTGGAGGAGGGCAAGGCGCCGCCACGACTGCGTTCACGGATGAACTTCGACGTACCGGATGCGCTGCAGGAGATCGTCGGC
>JBATKC010000167.1:0-1647 GCA_049669065.1 Gammaproteobacteria bacterium | reverse complement strand
CTGCCAGGCCGGTGGCCACACGCCGCTTGTCGTGGTCTCGGCCATGGGCGGAGACACCGATCGACTGCTTGGTCTTGCACGCGAGACTTCCGCTTCGCCGTCGCGCCGGGAACTGGACATGCTGCTTTCCGCGGGCGAGCAAGTCAGCGTGGCGCTGTTCGCGATGGCCTTGCGCGAGGCCGGCTGCGAGGCACGCTCGTTTCTCGGCAGCCAGGTCCGCATCCTGACCGACAGCGTCTTTTCCAAGGCTCATATCCGCGAGGTGGAGACCTCGCGGCTCCAGGCCTATATGGCCAGCGGCGGCATCCCGGTAGTCGCGGGTTTCCAGGGCGTGGACGCAGAGGGCGAGGTGACGACCTTTGGCCGTGGCGGATCCGACACCACCGCGGTGGCGCTGGCGGCGGCCCTGGGCGCCGACGAGTGTCAGATCCTCACCGATGTGGACGGTATCTACACGACGGACCCACGAGTCGTTCCGGAGGCGCGTCGCTTGTCGCGGATCACCTTCGAGGAGATCATCGAGTTGGCCAGCCAGGGCTCGCGGGTGCTGCAGATCCGCGCGGTCAAGTTTGCCGGCAAATACAATGTCCCGGTCCGCGTGCTGCACATGAGCGGGCGCGGCGAAGGGACCCTGATCAGTTTTGAGGAGCCTGGCGTGGAAGCACCGTTGGTTTCGGGTATCGCCTTCAGCCGTGACGAGGCCGAGATCACCCTCGTCGGGGTCCCCAACCGGCCGGGCGCGGCGGCCGCTATCCTCGGTCCGGTCTCGGCCGCCCGCATCCAGGTGGATATGATCGTGATGAACGCGCCGCGGGAGGGTTGCGTCGATTTCAGCTTTAGCGTCGACCGGTCGGATTACGCCCAGGCCATGGATCTGGTACACGCCGCGGCGGCGGAGTTGGGCGCAGCGCAGGTGCTGGGCAACGACGCCGTGGCCAAATTGTCCGTAGTCGGGGTGGGCATGCGGACGCATGCTGGTATCGCCAGTCATATGTTCGAGGCGCTGGCAGCCGAAGGCATCAATGTGCGCATGGTATCGACCTCCGAGATCAAGATTTCCGTACTGGTGGCCGATAAGGACATTGACGCCGCGGTTCGCAGCCTCCATCGCGCCTTCGAGCTGGATCAGCCGGTCGGACGACGGAGAGACTGAGCGAAAACGGACTAAACGGCCCATTGACGGGCCAGGGAGTAAGCCGGAGTGTGTTTATTGCACGCATGGCTTACAATAATTCGCAAGGATTCAGGGATTTACGAACCATGCTCATACTAACCAGACGCGTCGGCGAGGCGGTTGTCATTGGTGACGAAGTCACCGTGACGGTGCTGGGCGTCAAGGGCAACCAGGTCCGGATCGGCATCAACGCACCCAAATCGGTCTCCGTGCATCGCCAGGAGATCTATGAGCGGATCCAAAGCGAGGCCGGGACGGACGATTCCGAGCCTGAATCCGGGGGCACCTGAGCCCTCCGGAGGTCCCTTTACCTACTCCGGGTCCACCGGTATCATTCGCCCCCTTCTGGCGGCCGGCTGACCCATGATCTCCCGTTGACGGTCTTATGATCGCGTCGCCGCTGGCGGATAGAGAGCCGGAAGAGACAATTACGGAGAGGTGGCTGAGTGGTCGACACGAGCGCCGCAGGCGCG
>JBATKC010000166.1:0-14375 GCA_049669065.1 Gammaproteobacteria bacterium | reverse complement strand
CCGGCGTCCGCGCCACCGGGCACCGCGTCGACCCGCTCGGCGGCAATCGCTGTCGGCTGAGCTTTGAGGTACCGATGCTCGCCGCGCCCTATCTGGCGGTGTGCGCGATCGCCTGCCGGCGCATCCGAGACTTGGCCGAGCGCTCCGCATCCAGTGCGCAAGCGCGATAAAACGGGGACAGGATGACCCGTCGCGCGCCATGACACGGCAGCAGCTTCCGGCCCGGTGCGCCACCGGCGCCCGGATCGTGGGAGAATAGGCGGCCATATCAACAGCTGATTGATCCAATTCACTGGAGTCACCGATGCCGAGGATGAACCTGATCCGCTGTTCCGCACTGATGCTGGCCGTGTTTCTGCTCGGCGCCTGCAGCAAAACACCCGAGGAGACCGCAGACGTGGCAACGGATGATGCATACCCGATCGAGACCGCCCTCGCCGTGCCGGAGACCCGCGTGGCCGCGGTGGAAGACGTCTACCATGGGCAGACCGTGATCGACCCCTATCGCTGGCTCGAAGACTGGGAAGATCCTGCGGTGAAGGCCTGGTCTGAGGCGCAGAATACCTATGCGCGCGCGGCGCTGGCCGCGTTGCCGGAACGGCCCGCGGTCCACGCCCGGATCAGCGAAATCCTGAGATCGGCACAATCCGTGGTCTATTCCTCGCTGCGTCTGGCCGGGGCGGACGTGCTGTTTGCGATAAAGCGCGACCCGACAAAGCAACAGTCCATCCTGGTGCTGATGGGCGCGGACGGAGACCCCGCTGGCGAGCGCGTGTTTATCGATCCAAACGAGATCGACCCGGACGGCGGCACATCGATCGACTGGTACCAGCCATCCCATGACGGGTCCATGGTCGCCGTCTCGATGTCCTCCGGTGGCTCAGAGTCCGGCGATATCCACGTCTACAAGATCCCCTCGGGTGAGAAGATCGACGTGGTGATCGAGCGGGTCAACGGCGGCACCGCTGGAGGCGACCTGGCCTGGCTGGCGGATGATTCCGGCTTCTATTACACGCGCTATCCTCGAGCCGGCGAACGTGCCGAGGAAGATCTTCAGTTCTATCAGCAGGTCTGGCAGCACAGACTGGGTACACCGGCGGCAGAGGACAGTTATGTCATCGGCAAGGACTTTCCGCGGATCGCGGCGATCCGGGTGACGGTCGATCCGGTGAGCGGCCGGCTGCTGGTCTGGGTCCAGGACGGTGATTCGAACCGTTTTGCGATGTACCTGCGACAAGTCGATGGCGGCTGGGATCAATTCGGTCAATTCGGCGACGGCGCCGTCCAGGCGGAATTCGGGCCCGATGGGGGTCTATTCGTGATCTCCCGGGCGGGCGCGCCGCGTGGGCGTCTGCTGAGGTTGAATGCGTCGGATCCGGACCTGTCGGAGGCCGTGGAGATCGTGCCCGAAAGCGATGGCGCCATGTCCACCAGCTTCTACTACCGGCATTCACCCACCCTGGTCGTCACCGGGGATCGGATCTATCTCGAGCTCCAGGCCGGCGGACCGAACGAGCTGCATGTCTTCGCGCTGGACGGGACGCCGGTGGACGGGCCCGAACAGATGCCGGTCTCGACGATCTTTGGACTGGCGCCGGCTGGTGGCTCCGATGTGTACTTCGGCAACCTCTCCTACGTGTCGCCAGCGCAGTGGTTCCGGTTTGACGGCGCTGACGGTGCCACCGCCAAATTGGCTATCTCTTCCGAGTCACCCGTTGATTACTCCGATGTAGCTGTCACCCGGGAGTTTGCGACATCCAGGGACGGGACCCGGGTCCCGATCAATATCCTGATGCCGAAGGGGTTTGAAAAAGACGGCAGCGCCGCGATCCTGGTGACCGGATACGGCGGGTACGGGCTCAGCCGGACACCCTCGATGTCGCTCACTCGTCACATCCTGTTCGAGCGCGGCATGGTGTTTGCCCAGGCCAACCTGCGAGGCGGCGGCGAGTATGGAGAGACCTGGCACCGGCAGGGCAATCTGACCAACAAGCAGAATGTGTTTGACGATTTCGCCGCGGTGATCCGATACCTGGTCGAAAAAGGTTATGCGTCACCTGACCGGGTCGCGATTCTCGGTGGCAGCAACGGTGGCATTCTGATTGGCGCCACCATGGCGCAGAACCCGGAGCTGGCAGCCGCGGTCGTCTCGCACGTGGGCATCTACGACATGCTGCGCGTTGAACTCGATCCGAACGGGCAATTCAATATCCCGGAATTCGGCACGGTGAAAGACCCTGAGCAGTTCGAGGCGCTCTACGCCTATTCGCCGTATCACAACATCGTCGATGGCGTGCAATATCCGCCGACGCTGTTGCCGACCGGCGCCAACGATCCGCGAGTCAACCCGTCCCACAGCCGCAAGTTCACCGCGCGGCTGCAGGCGGCCCAGGACGGTGGAGGTACCGTGCTGCTGCGGACCAGCGGCGATACCGGTCACGGCGGCGGCACACCATTGGACGAGGTCATCGAGCTGATATCGGACCAGTATGCGTTTATCTTCCACTATCTGGGAGTCCCGGTCGGTGAGCACTAAACCGGGGTAACGGAGTTTCTACTTTCGCTGCACCCGATAAAAGCGGCCCGCGGCGAGCGGCTTGTCAAAGACAGCCTCCTCACCGTCCGGCCAGGTGACGGTGAACGCATCGATGTGGTCGTGGGCGCCGAGGCCGAAGTGGATCACGGCGTTGTCAAACGACATGAACCCGCCGCTCATCTTTAACTCCTTTCGCTGGCGCAGACCGGCGTCTTCACCGTAGTGGATCGTTATCTTGGCGCCGATCGCGCGACTGTTGCGGCCGTCCTGGCGTAGCAGGAACGTGACCGAATAGTTGTCGGCCTGCTGGTTGACGAATACACGGGGCGGGGCCAGGACGCTGGTTGCGATGATGTCGACGTCGCCATCCAGATCGAAATCCGTATACGTGTAGCTGGGGGTATTGAGTGGGTCGTCCAGCCCCCAGTCTGCAGCGCTCTCGGTGAACCCGTGCCCGGCCAGATTCCGGTAGAGGACGTTCGGCTGTACCTCGTAAAAGTCGTCACCGAAGTGGAAGCCGTTACCGATGTAGATGTCCTGCCAGCCGTCGTTGTCGAGGTCAGCGGCTTTCGCATTCCAGCTCCAGTAACTGGAACCAACGCCGTATTCCGCGCCTTTTTCGGTGAAGCCGTCGCCATCGCTGAGCAACAGGATGTTGCGCTGTGACTGCGGCAGGAACTCATTCTGGTTGAGGACCTGTTCCGCGGGAACCGGTCCGGCGATGTGCTGGCACAGCGAATAGGCCACGCTGGTCTTGTTCGGCAACCGCTCGCAGTACCGGCTGTCCTTCAAGGTCTTCGCGGCCTTTACGGAGAATGCGACGAAGCAGTCATTCTTGTCGGCAGACGAGTCGAGCTCATTACACTGCGCCGCGCTGCCCGAGCCAAAAATGTCGAAGGCGCCGAGCAGGTCCTCACATCTCCGCTTCGCCCCATCGTCGCCGATCGAGTCGCAGTAGTGTGCGTCAGAACTACGGGCAAAGGTCATATCGGTGCTGAACAGGTCGGCTTTCAGATCGTTGTTGAAGTCCGCCGTGTCCAGGCTCATGGTGAACATCGAGGTCACGGGCACCAGATCTTGCGCGGTGCTGACCAACTGACGCGTCAGGCCGCCGTTGCTGAGGTAATAGAGGTCCGGGACCATGCGGTCGTTGCCAAATAGCATGTCTGGTCGATGGTCGTCATCGATGTCTGCCAGCAGTACCGAATTGGTCTCACCTTTGACGTCTCCGGTTGCTTGCGACACATAGCCGTCCCCATCGCGAAGCAACAGGGCATTGCCGGATTGCTCGGTCGAAAACAACTTTTCTGCGCCACTGCTCCAGTTGCCGAGCACGATGTCCAGATCATCGTCCTGGTCAAGGTCTGCAAAACCGGCCGATATGGTCAGCCGCTGGTTGCCATCGAGAGCGATGAGTTCCGTCCGCGCAAACCCCGCCTCCCGGTTCATCAACAGGAAATTCTCACCGCCATAGGCGGAAGCGAACAGATCGTCCAGGCCGTCGCCGTCCGCGTCGACCAGCGCGACCAGGAACAGATTCTTTCCGGCGAGGGCGCCCTGATCTACAGGCAACAACGCGAAACGACCACCCGTGTTCTTGTAGAGAGCCGCTCCTCGTTCAGTGGCGAGCACCAGGTCGGGCCAGAGGTCGTCATCAAAATCACCCGAAGCGATGCCCTTGCCGATGATGAACGGTTCGAAGAAATCGGTCAGACGGAAGTTCCAGATCCGTGTGACGCCCAATTCGCCGGCCGATATCTTGCTGAAGACCATCGGCGATCCGGTGCTGCGGCCGTACTCCCGATAGTCGACATAGCTGACGACCGCGGTGTCGTCTTCGGATGCGGGCGACCATTCGAGGGCAGGCGCGGCCGGCATCGGAAAGCCGGATGATCGGACCGGGTCGGCAGCAGTGTCATCTGCTATTGCGCCCGATACGAAGTCCAGTGAATAGTTGGTGAGGAGGGTGGCGATCTGACGATCGGCCACTCGCAACAGACAGGTGTCAGCCAGACCTGGAGATCTGAGCTGGCTGCAGAGCGCAAAGGAGCCCCTTCTTGTCGCCTCCCAAGCGGTGGCCTGCTCGGTGCAGCGGAGCTGCTGATCCGGCTGTTCCAACATGTCGCAGCCTGACGTGTCATGGGTCCTGCCCACCATGGTGCTGGCAGTAGTCCACCGGCAATGGTCCCCGGCTTTGGCCGGCAGGACGTCACAAGCAGCCATATCCAGTGTGTCCGCGATCCGATATATGCGGGCGTTTATTTCACAGTCGGTCTGCTCTTCACCGTGCAGACCCGTGCACACAGAGTCGTCGGGATTAAACAGCAGGTTGCTGTTAAGATACTGGATCCGGCATTGCTGTACCGCAGCCTGAACCGGCGCCAACTGGTCACACTGCGTGACGTCGTGCTCCTTGATCGCCGTCTGCAGCGCGACACTCCTCAGACACTCGCCCCTGCCTGCCTCGGGCGCGAGTGCCATGCACGGCTTGCCGGAGCCGAGTCGGATCGCGCGTTCTCCGATCGATATCCGTCGGACTATCTGCGCACAGGATAGTTGATCCACCGCGGCCGGTCTGTCCGCGCACATATCCGCGTAACCAACCAGATTCGTCAGACTCGGGATCTGGCCGGCGAAACACCGAAGCTGCAGTGCCTCGGGCAGACCGCTGCACACAGCCAGCGCTTCCCGGTAGACACGCCGATTGCTCGCTTCGAGCCCCGCCGTTATCGCAGCCTGATCGGCCTCCAGCCTGGTATCGAAGTAGCTGTTGGTGATCATGCCCAGAGCGGTCGCAATCAGGATGACGGCAACCGCCAGCGCCGCGCTCAGACGCACGGATATATATCTCGCGATCACCGTCGCCGGATAGATGCTGTAGACGCCCAGTGCGAACAGCAGAACCGCGCCGATGGCGGGGTTCATGCCGTTCGCCAGCAGCGCCATCACGACCACGACGTTAAAGGCCATCGGAACCGGCAGGAATGTGGCCAAAACCGCTGTCACGAACAGCACCGGTAGCGACGGCGCAATAGCGGAAAGCCGGTCAAACGGCGCCAGTTCGATCACCGCCGCGCCCAGTGCGCCGGCCAGGAGCATCAGCGGCACGGCGAGCTTGATGATGTAGAGGAGGTTACGGAGATAGTGGCCGGTCGTACTCCAAAGGGTGGCAACGAAACCGTCCTGCTCATCGGCTGGCGAGGCTACAGGTGGCGGCGAGATCTTCACGATACGGGAGGCTTCACTCTCGCTCGGCACACGGACGGCTGACAGGCTCGTCAGGCGATTGATCAGGAACGGCATGCAGGCGAGCAGCAGCAGCACGGCGAGCACACTGCCCAGCGCCATTTCCCACGGCAACAGCGTGAACGACATGCTGAGCACGATAACGTTTAGCGTCGGTGAACTGACCAGAGTGGCCAGTGCAGTCTCGAGCCGCGCCCCTGCGGCATACATGCCCTGCGCGATCGGCGTCGCACAATTGACGCAGACGCCAAGCGGAGCGCCCATAAACATGCCGGCGAGGGTGTTCATCCACGGACGCTTGAAACTGCGGTGATGGACGGAGCCCAGGATGGTCAATGCCGCCGCGGCGAACAACAAACCGAAGCTCATCCCCTTCCAGTTTGTGTATAGCCAGTTGATGGTTGTTCGCACGATCCGCTCGACCACAGGCTGGGCGGCGGTGACCGGCAAGACGATATCGAAAGCGATGGAACTGAAATTTGTCCGTAGTCCCATCTGCGCCTTTTCGTTGAGCGCAGGCACGCGGGATTGGGACCAAAAGACGGCAGCGATGGTCGCCGCAAAGAGGATAGCGATGACAAGCCGCTTGTTCTTGATGAACGGCGGCCGCTTCGCGGGATTGGCCTGATCAGTCAAATCGCGCGGGCTCCGGCAGGCTCAGTGCGGTGCGATTATCACCTCGCGGCTACGAGCTGTCACTGTTTGGCTCTGGAAACGCTGGGAAAAGAGGCGTCAGGCCTATTTTCAGTAGAGCAAGAAAACTGAAACGTCTTTATGCGGATACTGTGTCCGGGCAAGATTCTCGAGTCTTCCAGGCTCAACCCATATCGAAGAGCAGCACTTCTGCATCCGAAGCTTCACCTAGGACGATCGTCAATGGCCCTTCGACGGCCGCACCATCGCCGGGACAGAGCGACTCGCCGTTGAGTGAGGCACTGCCCCGGGCGAGCTGGATCCAGGCTCTTCGGCCAGCGGCCAGTTGGTGGCGAACCGAATCTCCCTCGACCAGCAGCGAAGCGTAGAGATCCACATCCTGATGGATGGTCACTGAGCCGTCGCGGCCATCCCGGGAACCGACCAGCCTCAGGCGTCCGCGCTTGTCCGCCGCGGTGAACGCCTTCTGCTCATAGCCTGGCGCCGCGCCGTTTTTTTCCGGCAGCACCCAGATCTGCAGAAAATGCACCGGATCGCTGTCCGAGGCGTTGTACTCACTGTGCTGGACGCCGGTGCCCGCGGACATCCGCTGCACGTCGCCGGGGCGGATGATCGAGCCGTTGCCCATGCTGTCCTTGTGCTCGAGCGCGCCGGACAGCACGTAGGAAATGATCTCCATGTCGCGATGACCGTGGGTGCCGAAGCCCTGAGAGGGCTGCACGCGGTCCTCGTTGATCACGCGTAACGGGCCAAAGCCCATGAATGCAGGATCGTGGTAATGACCAAAAGAGAAAGTATGACGGCTATTGAGCCAGCCGAAGTCGGCCAGACCCCGTTCTTCCGCGTGTCGGATAGAGAACATGTCGGACTCCACTGCGCCAAAAATTTGAAGGTTTGAACAGGATGGGGCCAGAGCCGCATTTTTCAATATCACGAAATCAGGCGACTGGACCGCGTCGCCGTCGTCGCTACCCGAGTGCGATCTCGCTGTGGATCGCGCCCATGCGACAGGATTTGACGGTTGCATTCAGGGTGCCCGGGCCCTTGATCACCACTGATACTTTCGCGGTACCGGTGTTGCCGCGGCCATATGGATAATAGAGTGCGCCGGTGCCGTCGCCGAGCCCGCGGCCCCAGCCATCCAGATGAGCAAGCGTGCGCCGCGCCGGTCCTTCGGCCAGCGCGCACCCCTCGCAATCGAGCTCCAGATACGGCGATTCGTTCCAGCTCAGCTTGCGTGCGGAGTCGAGCACATGACTCGGCAGATAACCGGTATTCTCGATCGTGATGTCGACCCGCCAGAGGTCATCGCCCAGGGCCTCGACCGATACCTCGCCAAACCGGATCCGCGGCGCCATGGCGGCGACCCGCAAGAACGCGCTGGACTGGCTTGCACAGATCTCCGGCAGCAGCTCATAAGGCGGATTGGAGATACCGACCCGCTGGTCGACGCCACCGAGCTCGACGTGACCGAGCTGCGGGTGCTGGTGCGCTCTCCATGGCAGCACCACGCGGCCGGCATTGTGATCGCGGTCCCATTTCGCGAGTGCCACCAGATCATCGCGGCTCAGATCGGTATAGACCTTGACGAAGGGCTTCTTGCGCGCGATCCCCACCTGGGCGAACAGGTCCCAAAGCTCGACGACGTAGGCGATACAGCCCCGCTGATGGTAGGCATAGTCGATCAGGTCGCCGTGGATCGGCTTCTCGGGCTCGTAGGTAAATTCCTCGAATCCGCTGACCATCGGGTAGCCGGTGTCCTGCTCCAGCCAGTGTTCGATCTGGCGGAAGATTGCCAGATCGCCCTGGTCCATCTTGGTATCGGGCTGATGGCCGAGCGGCCGGATCGCGACGCCGCCAAAGGTGTGCAGATTGAGCCAGGCGAAGATGTTGGGATGACTCGAGGTGAACTCGATCATCGCGCGGGACTCCGGCTCGCTGCCGGGGAACGCGCCCGCGCCCATCTGATCATGTTCGGGCACCCACGCCCACGGGAAATTGCGGTTCAGGTCCGTGGGGCTGTCGGACAGGAAGGACGGTGAAGGGATCGTGCGGCCATCGAAATTCTCGATCACGCCTTCGGGGTAAAGTTTGTAAAACGGTCCCTCGTCGTCGACCGTGCGCGGCAACATCAGATTGGGGAACTCGCCGCACGCGACGAACTCACCGGTGGGGTCTTCGACCCGCATCGCCAACGCGTGACCATCACCGTCGATATCCAGGGTGCGCCAGAACGAGCGTCCCTTGTCCGCCCGGTCGTCACGGTTATTCGAGCGCACATAGCGATTTTCCGCGAGGATCCGCTCGGCCCCGTCCGGGGATACACGCGGCATCACATAGAACAACACCCCCCGCAGCACCTCGCACACGGCGGGCGACAAACCCTGCGGCGCGACGTCGTCGGTGTGCAGCTTGAGCATATCTTCGGCGATCGCCAGCGCCACGCTGGACCCGCACAACTCGGTCGCATGCATGTTGCCGTCTATCCATACCGCCGGCCGTGTCTCGTCGGGCCGCGGACCGATGGTCAGCACCCAGAGCTCGCGGCCCTCGTCGGTCTTGCCCAGCGACTGGAGCCGGGCGAACTCGGGATAGGTCGTCACCCAGCGCTGGAGGGTGACTGTGATCTCGTCATAAGCGAGATAAGTGTTGCGGAAGTCTGTATTCATCGCGTCGATCCTAAGGACAAGCCGGGCCATGGACAATAAGAAATTGAGGCAAGTCCCGTATTCTCCCGGTATTGGAGGGGATACGTCTTTGTCCCGTGCCCCCAGCACGGCGTATCAGCGGAAACAGGCAGACTGTCCACGCAACAAAAAAGGGCAGTCCGTGAGGACTGCCCTTCTCGATTCAGAACGTCTGCGCCAAAGACGCGGCGTCCTCGCAATCAGGCGGCTTTCAGATTGTCCGCTGCCTGCTTGCCACGCTCGGTGACGATTTCATACTCGACGCGCTGGCCTTCGGCCAGTGAGCCCATGCCGGAGCGCTCGACGGCGCTGATGTGCACGAACACGTCCTTGTCGCCGTCTTCCGGCTGAATGAATCCAAAACCCTTAGCCGGGTCAAACCACTTTACAGTTCCTGTAGCCATGATTGGCCTCCTCAACAAAAGCCGCACGCAAATCGGGCGCGGTAACGAACAACCTGGTCGTAGTGGGTAGCTTGAAACAGACGCCCGGGAACCAGGCAGATAGTCGAAAGGCAGGCCAAAACGTAGATCGCGGGCGAATACTGAGGGATATCCGTTGCCAAAGCAAGCCTCTGGAGCGGCCGGCCCCTGATCTCAAGGTTGACCTGAGGCCTCTTCGGGTTCGCGGTTTGTGCGGGCTATTGCCAGCAGTGCAGCATAGGCGGGGTTGGCCTCCAGGCTCTGCCAGAATCCCACCACAAGACATCCATCCGGGCGCAACATCGCTGCCTCTCCGGAACTGTCATTGTGCTCATGCCCCCAGGTCTGTTTTTATCCGGCGGGCCCGAACAAGCCATGAAGCCATGACAGGGGGCCGATCATTCTCTATCCTCGACGCATTTGGGAAACGAATCGGATGACCATCAAGGTCTTTGGCGCGGGCGTAGGGCGCACCGGTACGTATTCGCTCAAGCTCGCGATCAATCAACTCGGGCTGGGTCCCTGTCATCACATGGAAGCCGTGCTGCATAACATGTCTGTGCAGGTGCCGATGTGGTCCGCGGCGGTGGATGGCCGCCCGGACTGGCAGGCGATCTACGACGGGTTTGAGAGCGCGGTGGACTGGCCCACTGCCGGGTTTTTCCGCGAGCTGATTGAAGTGTATCCGTCAGCCAGATTCGTGTTGACCCTGCGCGATCCGGAGCGGTGGGCCGACAGTTTTGGGGCGACCATCTACAAGCTGATTGCCGAAAGAGATCAGGGACCGCCCGAAATGCAGGCGTGGCTCGAGATGGCCGCCGGTGTCATCAGCAAGACAGGATTTCCTGAAGGCCTCGACCGCGACGCCCTGGTCCGGGGCTTCGAGGCGCACAACGAGGCAGTCAAGGCGACGATCCCGGCCAGCCAATTGCTCGTCTATCAGGTAAAACAGGGCTGGGGTCCGTTGTGCGAATTTCTCGATACACCTGTGCCCGATGAAGAGTTCCCGCGGACCAATGACCGGGCAGAATTCTGGGATCGCGTCACCGGCAAGATCTAGCGCCAGAATTCAGTGGTGGAATGGTGTCTCTCGACCACAGAGCGCCTGATATGCCGATCGACGGTAACCCAGACGGTCTGCTCGAGTTTCAGGAGTGCGCTGATTGGTGGCTCGACCAAAATTGGTAGAGGACAGGCGGGATACCCCGCTAAGCGTGAGAACCCTCGGCAGGTTCTCGTCGCCGATCGCGATGACGCTGGTCGCGGCGGTGATCCTGACGAGCGGCTACCTGGCAGGTGAGTATGCGACGGGTGGCTTTGAGCGTGTGTGGTCCGGCGCCGAAGACAGCCTGGGCATCCGCGCGACCGCCACCTTGTTTGTGCTGGTGGCCTATCTGCCGCTCGCACACCTGTTGCTGGACCGCTGGACCGCCCGACACCTGGCGGCACTGCGCGCTTCATTTGGTGACAGCATATGCTGGCAGCGATCGGCCTCGACTGGCATCGGCGCAGGGCTTCTGGGGGCGGCGATCTTTCTCTCTTTGTTCATGATCATCCCGATCGCGTTCGCCGGTATCCCGCAGATTTCCTATCAACTCGTCGCCGCCGCGATGAGCGGCGCAGCTTTCGGATGGTTGGCCGGACGTTTTGCAGCTTGCATGGTCCGGGAATCTTTACGGATGTCGGCATTGGCCCGCTCGCTGCCGCACCTGGACCTGCTTGACCTGGGCGCCTTGTCGCCGATCGCACAACAAGGCCTCAAGAGTGCTCTGCTCGTAGCGCTGATTCCGGCCCTCTCCTCGCATCTCTCGGTTGCGCCTGGCGACCGTATGATCGCTGCCGTTGCCTATCTGTTGATCTGGAGCGCCCTGACCGTGGTGGCGTTTACATTGCCGGTCCAGGGGATCCACGATCGAATCCGCAGAGAGAAGCAATCGCAGATCGAAAAGATCCGGGCCGAGATCCGCGATGCGTCAAAGCAGGTGGTCGAGCATCGGAGCGACAGTGCGGGCGACCGGCTGTCAGCGCTTCTTGATCTGGAGGCGCGCCTCGAGCGGGTCCGCGAGTGGCCCTACGATGCGTCCAGCTGGCGCAGCTTCGGACTCTATCTATTGCTGGGCCTGGGTTCCTGGATCGGGGCCGCCGCGGTGGAGCGACTCCTGAACTCTATGTGGTAGCGAAGACGATCGCGCTGCTTCCATGCACTGCCGACAAGTCACCGCGCACTGACGCAAAAAAAGAGGGGCAGTCCATGAACGCCGCCCTTCTCGATGCGGAATGCCCGCGATGCAGAAGCGGTGTTCTCGTAGGCCCGGGAGGCAGCAAGAGCCGGAGGTCCTTCCCCGACCCGGCTGCCAAATGGCAGCGTCGATGGCTCCGGACCAAGCCAACCCGCTGAAATTTGCCCAGAAGGCCTTGCCGATACGGCTGCTGCGGCGCCTAGAGAACGCGAGTCTGGGAAAACAACACGAGCCGGGGCCAGCCGATCTGTCGTTCGAGGGAGGTCTTAACCTCACGCAGCGTTTGTGGCGGGTTTTGCAACGCCTGTTTACCCAGCCAGCCGCTGAGCTTGACGATGTCGTCCTCGTGCAGGAAATAGGATTCCTGGCGCCAGCCGACAAAGGACGCACAGGCCTGCAAACTGACCAGCATCGGTCCATCTTCGTCTCCGGAAACGATACGGCTTCCGGGAACGACAAAGACCGGCATCACTTTGACCTGCGCGCCGATCTGCTCGCCAAGAGTCTTGCCGAGACGCAGCGCCGCGTTGCTGTTTTGTTGCAGGCTGATACGCGTGCCACACGGCTGGAAGATTATCGAGCCGCGCTCAAATTGTACCGTCTCGGCGCCAGCAGGGGCCGGGATGAGCTGAACCAGGTAGACACCATTTTCACCGACGACCACGTTGTCGATGACGTCATCGTGGATGCGGACCGAAGAGAATACCCGATTGCCACGCAGCTGAACCTCGACCAGCCGCTGCGCCATCTGGGTGTGCATGTCGAGCAATCTATTGAGCCGGGAACGGTAACGGGCCAGCTGCACCATTTTCAGTCCGCTGAAACTCAAGATCAGCAGCACGCCGCCGAGGACGATCAGGTTGAGCCAGGCCGGCTGCGGGCCCACCATGCCCTGGCGCCCAAAATTCATCAACACCAGAAAAGAAACGCCAAACAACAGTGCTGCGGTGCGGTAGTGGTCCCACAGGCGTCCGGAAACCTTCAGCGCCTGATGCACCATCTCACCGGGTCGACAGCTCGTCGCGGGAGAGGGGCGGAAGCGGCCTGCCACTCTGCCGGTGATCATGATCAGCCAGACGGCGCCGAGATAGGCTGCGGCAGCAGCCAGTGAGATGACCGCGTATTCGGTATAGGTCTGCGAGAGTGAGATAAGCATGGACCGCTAAGGATAGGTCCGCTGCCCCTCGGGCGGTGCGACCTGGTTCACATAACCCGGCCACGGGCGCCGCAGCCAGGAAGAGGCCCTTGATCGGGGTCAGACCCCAGCTGTTTCCAGCGATGGTGTCCAATGCATTGCAGCAATCACCGGAGGGTCTGTGGATCCCGTACCAGTCAAGACCGACCTATACTGCAATGAATCAGCTTTGATATTCGGAACGTTGGCCCCAGGTCATGCCAGCCACGCTGCACTTCACACATAATCTCGCGCGGCATCTTGAATGCCCCGAGATCGCAGTTGCCGGCAGCACGCTGCGCGAGGCGCTCGAGGCGTATTTCGACAGCAATCCACGGGTCCGGGCCTATGTGCTCGATGACCAGGGCGCGGTGCGTAAGCATGTCGCGATCTTCGTCAACCAGGCGCCGATCCGGGACCGGGGCAAGTTGTCCGACACCGTCGCCGATGGCGATGAGATCTTTGTTATCCAGGCACTATCCGGCGGTTGAATCAACAAACGTCAGGGGGATGGACCGATGAGTGATCGTCTGTTGGTCGGGACCCGCAAGGGACTGTTCCGTTTCGAGCGCGATGCGGGCGGGCACTGGAGTATCAGCGATACCTGGTTTCTCGGGGATCCGGTCTCGCTGGTGTTGGCAGAGCCGGGTGGCCGCCGGCTGCATGCGGCACTGGCTCTGGGACATTTCGGCGTCAAGATGCAACGCTCTGAAAATGGCGGCGCGAGCTGGAGCGAGACAACAGTCCCGGCCTATCCGGAGAAACCCGCCGACATCGAGGACAAGGACCCGGTGCGTGGCACTGACGTGCCGTGGAACACCGAGCTGATCTGGTCGATGGCACTCGGTGGCCCGGGCGAGCTGTGGTGCGGCACTATCCCGGGCGGTTTGTTCCGTTCCGTCGACGGCGGCGATAGCTGGGAATTGATGCGCGCTTTATGGGATGAACCGAGGCGCAGCAAGTGGATGGGTGGCGGCTACGATCTCGCCGGCATCCACTCGGTGCTGGTCGATCCCCGGGACCCAGCCCATGTAACCGTCGCCGTTTCGGTCGGCGGGGTCTGGACGACCCATGACGCCGGCGCCAGCTGGGAGCTGATCGGCGCCGGGCTGCGCAACGACTACAGTCCACCGGGGATGGACACGGATCCGGTCACGCAGGACCCACATCGGGTCGTCCAGTGCCAGGCCGTGCCAGACCGGATGTGGATGCAGCACCACAACGGTATCTTTGTCAGCGACGACGCGGGGGTTAACTGGCGCGAGCTGGCCGATCCTCCGCTGGCGAAATTCGGCTTTGCGGTCGCGGTCCACCCGCAAGATCCGGACACCGCCTGGTTTGTACCGGCGACCAAAGACGAGCAACGCATCCCGGTCGATGCCAGATTGGTGGTCACGCGCACGCGCGACGGTGGCA
>JBATKC010000165.1:0-6217 GCA_049669065.1 Gammaproteobacteria bacterium | reverse complement strand
ACCGGGTTGATCGGCAGCCGGCTGATCGCGCTGCTGGCGGAGAGCGGTCGCTACGCGAGCATCCAGGCGCTGGTGCGCCGGCCTCTCGAGGCCGGCGGGCCGGTGGTCAGTCAGGTGGTGGATTTTGATGATCTCTCACAGACTGCAGCCGCGATCGGGCCGATCGACGAGGCCTATTGCGCGCTGGGCACCACCATCCGTCAGGCCGGAAGCAAGACTGCGTTCCGTCGCGTCGATCACGACTACGTGATCGCGTTCGGACGCCTGTCGCGAGACCTGGGTGCCCGATGCCTGCTGGTAGTGTCCTCGCTCGGCGCCGACCCGGATGCGGGGAGCTTCTACCTGCGGGTAAAGGGCGAGACCGAGGCCGAACTGGAAACTCTCGAGTTGCCCGGACTGGCACTGTTCCGGCCCTCGCTGTTGCGCGGTGCGCGCGACGAGTTCCGGCTCGGGGAGGAACTCGGCAACGCGGCGATGAAGATCTTCGCGCCGCTGGTCCCGGCCCGCTACAAAGCGGTCAGCGACCGCGAACTGGCGACCGCGATGATCCAGGTGGCCGAGGCTGGCGTAAGCGGCGTCAGGGTGATCGAGTCGGATGAGATCCGGCGGCTGGGCGGCGCGGTCTGAGCGCGTAGCCGGATCAGAGCAGCGGTGAGACAAACAGGCCGATCACGCTGAACACGCCGATCGTCCAGACCACGGTGCGCCAGGGGTTGAGATCATTGAGATAGGCGAGGATGTACAGGCCGCGGGCGACCACGAACACCAGCGCCAGGGTGTCTCTCAAGGCGGCGTCGGTGCCGCCGTAATGAGCCACCCACACCGCCGCCGCGAAGGGCGCAAAGGCTTCCAGCGAATTCAGGTGAGCCGCCTGGGCACGCGCGGCGCGGCCGGTCAGACGCGCCTGCTGGGGGCGCGGGTTGCCGAGATCGTAACGGCCTTCGGCCTCGATGACGCCCTTGATGGCTGGCATCCGCGGCGCATAGATCATCATGAAGGCCACCAGCAGGCACCAGATCGAGATATCCATAAAGCCTCCTCGCTCCCTGTCAGTCGTCGCCGTCGCCGTGTGGCGGATGGGTGGCACGGAAGCGCTCGCGGGTCAGCCCGAACAGGACGATGTCCTTGAATTCATCCCACTTGAGGATGTGCTGGCGCAGGACGCCTTCACGCTCCATGCCGATATTGCTTAACACCCGCCCGGACGCCGGGTTGTCCTGCATGTGATGGGCGAAGATCCGGTTCAATCCCAGACCCTCGAAGCCGAAATCCAGCATGATCCGCGCGGCCTCGGTGGCATATCCGTGACCCCAGAAGGGCTGGCCCACCCAGTACCCCAGTTCGGCCCGCCGGTTGTTGCCGTCCAGCATCAGGCTGATGGCGCCGATCAGCGTCGCACCGTCCAGCAGGGTGATGGCGAGGCTGACGCGCCGGCCGTCCACAAAAGCCTCATGATGGGAGGCGATCCATTGCTCGGCATCGCCCCTGGCATAGGGGTGCGGGATGGACAGCGTCGTGGCCGCGATGGCGCGATCGCCCGCCAGATCCGTCACCGCATCGGCGTCCGCAGCCGTGAAGGCGCGCAGCCGCAGCCGTTCGCTGACCATCTCCGGATAATTGTTGGCGCCCATGGCCTGGATCATGAAAGCGTCTGTCCTTGATACCGGTGCGCGTGCTGACCTCCGCAAGCTCCCGGCCCGTCAGTTGCTGACCGGCAAGAAGCTGAAGTTCTCCTCGTAGGAGAGCATCTGCCGCGCGAAGTCGACGGGATACTCCACCACGATGTCGAGCAGCTCGCCATTGTCCTCGACCGGCACCAGCTCAGCCTGGATAAAACCCTTGTAGGGCGCGATGTCCAGCGGCTTCACCCGCTCCAGCACTTCCGCGTGCAGGGCCTGGTCGACCTGGACGCCATAGGTTTCGACCAGCGCCTTGCCGGCTTCATAGTCGCCTTCGGATTTGATCCGCTGCACCTCGCGCAGCAGCTGTCCGAACAATTGGCGCAGGGCCTCGTAGTCGCGGATCACGAAATAGGTCTTGCCGCCTTCGGTCACTTTCTCGATCACGTTGTCCGGTTTGCCCTTTTCGCAGGCCCAGCCGGCGACGAGCTGACGGTTACGCATATGCGCCTGCTGCAAATCCTCTCCGGGTTGCAGCCGCTGCAGCTGGATCATCAGGCCGTTACGGATGTTACGGTCGTAGGTCGTCATGCCGACTTCAAGCGATGGCATCAGGCCCAGCTCGACCAGCTTCGGGTCCATCATGTAGTACAGCGCGACCAGGTCGGCGCGGGTCTCTTCCAGCGCGGACGCGTAATTCTTTAGCGTCTCCTTGGGCGTGCCTACGCCCGGCGCGATCTGGCCCGAGGCGTGGCCGATGACCTCGTGCAGATCCACATCGAGGAAGTAAGAGAGCGTGCCGTAGCGGTGGTAGCGATCTTTCTCCGCCTCGGTCAGCATGAACTCGTCATGCAGACCGCTTTCGGCAGAGGACTGCTCGGAGGACTCGATGATATTGCCCAGCGTCACGGACTTGGATCCATGTTCCTTACGGATCCAGTTGGCGTTGGGCAGGTTTACGCCGATCGGGGTCAGCGGTGCTGCATCACCACCCTCGGTGACGATGGTAATGACCTTGGCCGAGATGCCAACCACGTTGGGTTTCTTGTCCTGCTCCCGCAGCGGTGAATTGTCCTCAAACCACTGCGCATTTTCGGCCAATTTAGAGATGCGCTTTGAGGCCTCCAGATCGCGGATCGAGACCATCGCTTCCCAGGCGCCGCGATAGCCCAGCGGGTCGCCATAAACCTCGGTAAAACCGTTAACCGTATCGACGCGGGACCCCGTGTCCTTGACCCAGGCGATGTTGTATTTGTCGTATTGCGCCAGATCACCGCTGCGATAGTAGGCGATGAGCGCCTCGAGCCAGGCTTGCTGCGCCTCGTTCTCGGCGACCTCTACCGCTCGCTCCAGCCAGTAGACCACCTGTTCAAGTGCCTGGGTGTACATGCCGCCGATCTTCCATACACGCTCGACCACCTTGCCGTCGATCTTGGCGAGCTGGGAGTTCAGGCCCCATGAAATCGGGCGCGGGTCATCCGGGTCTCTACGCGCGGCATAAAAGGCCTCGGCTTCCGCCTGGCTGACGTCGCGATAGTAATTGGTGGCCGAGTTCAGCAGCATGTCCTGGCCGGAATCCAGGCTGATCTTTATCGGCGCCACCGTCGGATCGAACAACACCGGTCCGAGCAACGCCAGCAGCCCGTCGACGTCGCCGCCGTTCTCGAGTGGCAGCAGCGCCGCATCTGAACCCCGCACCATGGCCTCAAACGCGGCCTGGTCAAAGCCGGGCTGCATTTTCAGGGATGAGTAATGATGGTGGATGCCGTTGGCGAACCAGACCCGCTTGGCATATTCGAGCAGAGCCATGTAGTCATCGGATTCGCGATCACCGCCGTAGCTGTTGATGACCGCGGCCAGCGTCCGGCGCACGCGCAGATTGTGCTGATAGTTCTGGTCCCAGATGATATCCCAGCCGGCCAGCGCGGCCTGGGACAGGTAGTAGGCCAGTTTCTTTTGCTGCAGCGGCATCTCGGCAAAGCCCGGCACCTGATAGCGCAGCACTTCGACATCGGCGAAGCGGTCGGCACGGACCTCGAACGGCTCGCCGGGCGCCGGGGCCGGGACCGTCTCGACCACGATCTCGGTGGTGTCAGGCGCCGGCGGCGCACTTGCTGGCGCATTGTTGTCGTTGCGACCGCAGCCTGTGAGTACAGCGGCACAGCCGATGAGCACGGTGAGGACGGCGGTTGGGGTGAACGTATGCATGTCGTTTCCTTGTCTCTGGGTCCGCATCGCCTGAGAGCTCACTCAGGCCGGATTCGCGGCCGGGTAGACCCGCCATTGTAACGCCGACGGCTAAATTCGGGGGACTATACGGGCGTTGGCGCCTGGGGGGGGCCGGCGATCAGACCGGCGGCCGGCGCATCAAGCAGGGCACCGTCCTCCAGCTGCACCACCCGGTCGGCGACTGCGGCCAGGCCGGACTGGTGGGAGATGGCGAGGATCGTGATCCGGCCACGCAGCCTCTCCAGGATCTGGCAGATGGCGGCTTCGCTGTCGGGGTCCAGCGCGCTGGTCGCCTCGTCGAGGATCAGCAATCGTGGCTGACGGACCAGAGCCCGGGCGATACAAAGACGCTGGCGCTGGCCGCCGGACAGCTTGCCGCCGCGCTCGCCGACGATGGATTGTGTGCCGTCGGGCATGGCGCTGATAAAGTCCCATGCTCCGGCCTCGCGCAGCGCCCGCTCGCAATCGGCGGGTGACAGCGTCGGATCGCCGAGGGTGACGTTGTGTTCGACGGTGTCGTGGAGCAGCAGCGTTTCCTGCGGCACATACCCGATCATCGAGCGCCATCTGCCAATATCGCATTCGCTCAGGTCGACGCCGTCGATCAATACGCGGCCGGAGGCCGGCTCCAGCAGTCCGGTAAGGATGTCGACGATCGTGGTCTTGCCGGAACCCGATGGTCCGATGATGGTGGTGAAGGCGCCCGCGGGCAGAGTGATGCTCAGGTCACGCAGCACTGGCGTGTCACCAAAGGCCAGCGAGACGTGCTCGAACTCTATCATGCGCTCGAATACGGGAGTGCGACCGCCCCGACTGGTCTCGCGCGCCTGCTGCGCGCGATCGATGGTCGTGGTCATCGACCAGTAGGCGCTCTCGTCGATCACCATCTTCTGGTAATAACGTTGGACCTTGCCCAGCGCCGCCATCACCCGCACCAGCAGGATGATCAACACCAGGATGCTCGCCAGCGGCACCGCGAAACGACTGACCGCGACGAACAGGCCCAGCGCGGTGAAACCGATGATCACCGGCTCGTATAGAGAGCTCAGCGCCTCACGACTGAACACCTCGCGCCGCAGCGCCTTGTTCAGCTGGCCGGTCTCGCCTTCAAGCACCAGATTGGCCCGCTTCGACAGACCCATGGCCTTGAGCGCCTTCACCGACTGCAGGGTGTCGGTCATACGGCCGATCAGCGAACGCAGCAGCTTTGTCTGTCGGCTGCCGGCGCGTTTGGAGGTGCGCACAAGACGGCCGAAAGCGAACACGATCAGCGAGGCAAAACCCAGCGCCACCAGTGTGGCCTGCCACGACACCATCATCGCCACGGCCACATAGACCAGGGTCTCGATCAACAAGGCCACGGTGCGGGACCCGTCCAGATAAGCGTTGGCGGCCCGGGCGGCTTCAGTGGCCATGGAATTACTCAGTGCGCCGACCGGCTGATGAACAAAGTAGTCCCAACGGGCTTCGAGCAGCGCGCGCAGCAGGTTCAATCGCAGGTCGGTGGCGATTTGGGCCACCGTATAACCGACATGCCGGTTGGCGAACAGCGTGATCAGGCTTTTCAGCGCCATACCGATCACCAGCACCCACAGCAGAACGCCTAGGGTGGGGCTCAGGCCGAGCGCACGCAGCGCCTTGACCAGCACGTTGTCATCGCCGGCGGCCTGCGGGTCCGTAGCCAGATTCAGGACCGGCAGCAGGGCCGTCAGGCTGATCCCGGCGACGATACCGGCGACCAGCAGCGCAGCCAGCGTGATCAGGGTCCGCGCCGGATAGGCGCGCATGATGTGGATCAGGAACTTCATGCAGCGGTCTCTTCGGGGTCGCCGGGCCCTGTGCCGGCTCGGGCCCGGCCACGGCTCGACCAACCGGGTTCGGGTATAATAACCGGTTCATCCGGAGCCACCCGAGACCCCCGCTGATGGTAGCCGAGCCCCAGGCCGTTCTGGCCGAGATCGAGCAATCCAGTCCCCCGGC
This sequence comes from Gammaproteobacteria bacterium, assembly GCA_049669065.1. Classification (GTDB taxonomy): domain Bacteria; phylum Pseudomonadota; class Gammaproteobacteria; order Steroidobacterales; family XN24; genus CAMYOC01. The sequence continues at coordinate 389 of JBATKC010000165.1, read as the reverse complement.
CGCATCCTGCGATCTGGAGCGCGTGGTGCTCGGCGTGCGTGAGGGGTTTGCACCCGGTGAGCCGGCGCCGGTGCGGATCTTTGTCGGCACCGAGACCGGGCAGCAGCGGGCCGAGCGCGTGTTTATCTGGTCGATCGAACAGGTCCGCGATCCGTCACGCGTCTACGAAATTACGCTGATGAAAGAGCTGCCGGGTTTTGATCCGCGGCGCTGGCTGACCGGTTTTACCAATTACCGCTTTGCCATCCCCGAACTGGCCGGCGGCACCGGACGGGCGATCTACAACGACGTGGATCAGATCTACCTCAGTGATCCGGCCGAGTTGTTCGATATGCCTATGGGCGAGCACGGCTTTATGTCGATCTCCGACCGCGACACCTCGGTGATGC
>JBATKC010000164.1:0-6853 GCA_049669065.1 Gammaproteobacteria bacterium | reverse complement strand
CGTCAGCGCGGCGTCGAGGACGTGGTGGTCAAGGCGGACCGGGGCGGTCGCCTCTATCGGGTCCGGGTGGGACCGGTCTCCAGTGTCGAGTACTTCGACTGGGTCGTGGCCCAGGCGCAAGCGCTGGGTATCGATGATGCGCACATGGCGATGGAATAGGCCGCTACTTTTCACGCCGCCAAGACGTTAGACTTGGCAGCCTCGCGTTTTGACTTAATTCAAAGACTCCCTGGACAAAATGCCAAGCAAGCGAAGCCCGGGCGCCCTGCTGTTCGCCCTCTGTGCCCTGTGCACGCTGCCTGCCGTCGGTTCCGATCTGCGGCCGGTGCCCGCGCCGCCAGACGTCAAGGCGGAAAATTTCCTGCTGGTGGATTTCCAGAGCAACGATGAACTGGCGGCACGAGAGCCGGATGCCCCGATCGAGCCGGCCAGCATCACCAAGGTGATGACCGCCTACGTGATCTTCCGCGAACTGGCCGCGGGCAATATTTCTCTGCAGGACACGGTCACCATCAGCGATCACGCGTGGCGCAAGAGCATGGGCACCTCGCGCATGTTCCTCGAGCCGCGCACCCAGGTCTCGGTGGAACAGCTGTTGCAGGGCATGATCAGACCATCCGGGAAGGACGCCAGCATCGCCCTGGCCGAACATGTTGCTGGCAGCGAAGAGACCTTCGCCTCGTTGATGAACGCCTACGCGGCAGAGCTTGGCCTGCAGAACTCGAACTGGCTCAACAGCACCGGACTACCGGACAAGGGTCATTACACCACGGCCCGGGACCTGGTGCGGCTGGCACGGGCTGTGATCAGCGAATTCCCGGACTACTACGCCTGGTATTCACAGCCCTCCTACACCTACAACGGCATCTCCCAGCCAAACCGAAATCGCCTGCTCGGCGACTCCGGTGTCGACGGCATGAAGACCGGCTGGACCGACAGCGCGGGATACTGTCTGCTAACCTCGGCACAACGGGATGGCCGGCGGCTGATCTCGGTCGTGCTCAACAGCCCCAGTGGACGCGCCCGGGTGGCGGCGAGCAAGGCCCTGCTCAATTATGGCTTCCGTTTTTACGAGACCCATCTGCTCTATGGCGCCGGTGACGAAGTCACCCGGCAGCGGGTCTGGAAGGGCAGCGTGGAACAGGTTGGGATCGGCCTGCAGCAGGATCTGTATCTGACCGTGATCCGCGGCCGCTATGAAGACCTCTCCGCGGCCATGGAATTGCAGACGCCGCTGATGGCGCCGGTGAGCGCGGAACAATCGGTGGGACAACTCACGGTCACGCTGGATGGCGAAGCCGTCGCCGAGCGGCCGTTGTTCCCGCTGCAGACAGTGGAACAGGGCAGCCTGTGGCAGCAGCTTTCCGACAGCGTGTTGATGTGGTTCGAATAAGCCCCCTCGAAACGGCCTCCGCGGTATGAGCGAGAAAGACACCCTGCTCGAGTTTCCCTGCGACTTCCCGGTCAAGATCGTGGGCAAGGCGGACGAGGGCTTCGAGGGGACAGTCACGGAGATCGTCGCGCGCCATGCCGGTCCGCTTGCTCCGGACCATGTCCGGAGTCGGCCCAGCCGCGATGGCAAATTCATCGCCCTCACCTGCCTGATCCGTGCTCAGAGCAAGGCCCAGCTGGACGGGCTGTATGAGGAATTGAGCCGGCATCCAGACATCCTGATGGTGCTGTGAACGCGCCACTGCCGCCGCCGCAGATACGCCAGCTCGGACGCGTGGACTACGAGCCAACCTGGCGCCGGATGCAGCAATTCACCGAGCAGCGCGACGCAGCGAGCGCCGACGAGATCTGGTTCCTGGAGCATCCGCCGGTGTTCACCCTGGGCATGAACGCGAGCCTCGAACACGTGCTGGCACCGGGGCATATCCCGCTGGTCGAGATCGATCGGGGCGGCCAGGTGACCTATCACGGGCCGGGTCAGCTGGTCGTCTATCCGCTGCTGGATATCGGCAGGCTCGGATTGACCGTGCGCGAGCTGGTCTGCGCGCTGGAACAGGCGGTGATCGACACCGTGGCCAGCTGGGGCATCGAGGCTTATGGCCGGCGCGACGCGCCCGGCGTCTATGTCGAGGATCGCAAGCTGGCCAGCCTCGGTCTGCGCATCCGCCGCAACTGCTGCTATCACGGTCTTGCCCTTAACGTGGATATGGATCTCGAGCCATTCGGGCGCATCAACCCCTGCGGTTATCAGGGGCTGGAAGTGACCCGGCTCGCCGATCTCGGGGTCGCGGCGACGGTTTCGGAGGTGGGCGCACGGCTACGCCCACGCCTGCTCACCGCTCTCGGTCTGGCGGATCAACAGGTGCGCGTCGCCGGTTAGCTGCCGGCAGCCTGTCTCAGCGCTTCAAGCCGGTCTGCGGTGCCGATGTCGCGCCATTCACCATCCCATACTTCCCCGCTGACCTGAGCTCGATCCATGGCCGCGATCAACAGCGGAGCCAGCGGGAAGCGGCCGGGTTTGCAGCCATCAAACAGCGCGGCCCGATACAGACCGATACCGCTGAACGTGAGTCGCCGGCCCGGTGCCTCGGTCGCCAGGCGTCCCTGGTGCAGATGAAAATCCCCGTGCGGATGGTGTGCCGGATTGGGCACCATCACCAGGTGGGCGAGACTGGCTTCGGGCATCACCAGCCCGGCCAGGTCCAGATCGGTCCATACATCGCCATTGATCACCAGGAACGGTCCCTCGCCGAGCCACGGCAGCGCATGGACGATACCGCCACCGGTCTCCAGCGGCGGCTCGCCTTCGCGCGAGAAATGCAGGCGCAGACCCCAGCGGTGTCCATCGCCCAACGCGGCGATGATCGCCTCGGCCAGCCAGCTGACATTGATCACGACCTCCTGCAGCCCGGCGTCGGCGAGGGCCTCCAGGTGCCACTCGATCATCGGCTTGCCCGCGACCGGCAGCAGCGGCTTGGGCAGCGTATCGGTAAGCGGACGCATGCGCTCGCCGCGGCCGGCGGCGAGGATCATCGCGCTCCGGGGTGGCATGCCGGCATCCTCTTGCCGGGCACCCCGGCGCGTATTGGAACTCTCAGCCCCAGCCATGGTCCGGTGCTCCGTCATTGAAGGGCACAGTCAAGTGTGCCATGTTAGCGCCAGTTCAGACCAAGGCCGCGAGAATGACAACAGAAAGACTCGCGCCGGCAGTGCTTGCGCTGCTGATGCTATGCCAGGTTCCGGCGGTATCGGCGGAACCGGCAGACTGCCCGCAACCCGTCGTCGAACCTTTGTCGGACGACAGCGACAACGGCAAGCTTTCAGTCACCGCAGATCGCGCGGAAGTCACCCGCGACGGCGCGTCGGTCTTCACCGGCGGCGTCGAACTGATCCAGGGCCCGCACCGGATCGACGCCGAGCGCGTCGATTACGATCCGGAGACCAGCGTCGTCACCATCGAGGGCGAGGCCAGCTACAGTGAGCCGCGTATGCAGGTAGAGGCGCGGGATCTGAGCTACAACACCGAGACCGAGGAGGCGCAATTCCGCGACGCCGACTTCGTGCTGCCCGGGCGTCCGGCGCGGGGCAGTGCCGACCGCATCCGCATCCGCAGCGATGGCAAGGTCAAGCTCGACGACGTGATCTACACGACCTGCATGGATGATGACCCGGACTGGGAGTTCTCGGCCGACAAGCTCCAGCTGGACACGCGGGATTCGAAGGGCACGGCGCGCGGAGTGAAGCTGGATTTCCTTGGCGTCCCTGTCGCCTATCTGCCCTATATCTCGTTCCCGCTGGACAAGACCCGCAAGTCTGGCTTGCTGTTCCCGGAGTTCCGCAACTCGGACAGCTCGGGGACCGAGATTCGGGTACCGTTCTACTGGAATATCGCGCCGAACTATGACGCCACCATCACGCCTCGCGTGATGTCGAAACGCGGCATACAGTGGCAGTCGGAGTTCCGTTATCTGCGGCCGGCCAGCACCGGTCTGCTCGAGGTCGAGTATCTGCGCAGCGACAACGAGAGCGGTGGTAACCGGCGCCTGACACACTGGGAACACGACGGACGCTTCCGCGAAGGCTGGCGCTTTTCCAGCGATATCTCCGAGGTATCGGACAAGCAATATTTCGAGGACCTCGGCACCAGCGCCAGCGCCACCAGCCAGACCCACCTGTTGCGCAACCTGGAAGTCGAGTATCTGGCCAGGAACTGGCAGGTGGTCTTCCGCGGGCGCAATTACCAGACCATCGACGATGAGATCGCCACCGACGACAAACCCTACGAGCGTCTGCCGCAGGTCCTGTTCAACGGCTCTCTGCCCACCGGTTTGGCCGGCGTGCGATTTGACTGGAGCAGCGAGTTTGTCAATTTCCGTCGCGACAGCGGTGTCGACGGTCTGCGCGCCACGGTCGAGCCCGCGTTGCGCCTGCCGATCGAAGGACCGGGTTATTTTCTGGTGCCACGGGCCGCCTGGCATGCATCCCAATACGACCTCGACAACACCGAGACTGGGGACGAGGATAGCCCGTCACTGTCGGCACCGATCCTGAGTCTGGACAGCGGCCTGTTGTTCGAACGCTCGGCCGGCGACGGCCGTTTCCTGCAGACCATAGAGCCGCGGGTACTCTACGCTTATATCCCCGACCGCAACCAGGACGACATCCCGATTTTTGATACGGGTCTGCCGGACTTCAACTCGGTGCAGTTGTTCCGCCCGAACCGTTTTGTTGGCGGCGACAGGCTGGGCGATACCGAACAGGTGAGCGTTGGCATCACCTCGCGTCTGTTGCGCGAAAACACCGGCCGCGAGTTCCTGACCGCGACGCTGGGTCAGATCTTCTATCTTGATGACAGGGAAGTCGGCCTGCCGGACACTCCAGCGGACGAAGACAACCAGTCGGACATGGTGCTTGAACTGGGTCTCGACATCTTCAAGAACTGGAATGCCGATCTCGGCTATCAGTGGGATGTCGGCGACAACAGCACCTCGCTGGCCGAAGTGCGCCTGCAATACCGGCCCGCGACCAACAAGGTCGCCAATATTTCCTACCGCTATCGTCCTGACATCCTGGAGCAGGCGGAGATGTCCCTGGGCTGGCCGCTGACGCGCAAATGGAGCTTTGTCGGCCAGCTGGAATACTCGCTGCGGGAAGACGCCTCGATCGAGCGCCTGGTGGGTCTGCAGTATGAGAGCTGCTGCTGGGCGGCCCGGCTGGCCAGCCAGCGCAACATCAGTAACCGCGACGGATCCCGGGACACCTCGGTATTGTTCCAGATCGAGTTCAAGGGCCTGGCCGGTGTCGGCAGTGGTGCCCGTGAACGCTTCGAAAGTGATATTCTTGGCTACTCCGTCTACGAGTAATACGCAGCGGTTTTAGTCTATGCGTGCCCTGCCCCTGTTGTTATTTGTCGCCAGTTTTCTGGCCAGCTCCGGCGTGCGCGCGCAGGAGACCCTGAGCAATACCGGCGTGCTGCTGGATCGTATCGTCGCCGTGGTAAACGACGGTGTCATCCTGCAGTCACAGATGGATTCCAAAGTCGACCTGGTGGCCGGGCAGCTGCGCGATCAAAACACCGCGCTGCCACCGCGGCAAGTCCTGGAGAGCCAGGTTCTGGAACAGCTCATCACGCAGGAAGTGCAGCTGCAGAGAGCCCGCCGTCTCGGCGTGCGGGTCCCGGACGCCATGCTCAACAGCACGCTGCAACGGGTGGCCCAACGCAACGGCATCTCCCTATCCGACCTGCCCCGGGCGATGGCGGCCCAGGGCATCGACTATCGCCAGTACCGCGAGGACATGCGCAACGAGATGATCCTGGATTCATTGCGCCAGCGCGATGTGGTGGCCCGGATCTCGGTCTCCGAGCGGGAAATCGCGCGCTTTCTCGGCAAACAGGAGAGCAGTGCCGGCGATCAGATCGACTACGAGTTGTCCCATTTGCTGATCTCGGTGGAATCCACTGCCACCCCGGAACAGGTGGCCGAAGCCGGTGAGCGAGTCGAGCAGCTCTACCAGCGCCTGGTCGCGGGCGAGGATTTTGCCCAGCTCGCAGTGGAATATTCCGAGGGCCAAAACGCGCTGGACGGTGGTGACCTGGGCTGGCGCAAGGGCGCGCAGTTGCCGCCGGTTTTCTTCGACGCCATCGACGATCTTCAGCCGGGCGAATTTACCGATCCGATCCGCAGCCCCAGCGGCTTCCATCTGCTCAAGCTCAACGACGTCCGCGGCGCCGAGAAGATCATCGTGCTGCAGACCCGGGTCAGTCATATCCTGCTGCAGCCCAATGAAGTACTGGACGAGACCGCGGTCGAACAGAAGCTGCTCCAGCTGCGGGGGCGGATAGAGGATGGCGAGGAGTTCACCGACGTGGCCCGTATCGAATCCGAGGATCCGGGTTCGGCGCCGCTCGGCGGCGATCTCGGCTGGACCAGTCCCGGCACCTTCGTCCCGGTGTTCGAGGATCAGCTGGCGCGTCTTGAGCCGGGACAGATGAGCATGCCGTTCCGCACCGAGTTCGGCTGGCATCTGGTACTGCTGGTGGACCGCCAGGAGCGCGACACCACCGAAGAAGTCAAACGCCAGCGGGCGATCCAGGCCATCCGGGCCAGCAAACAGGAACAGGAGACCGAGATCTGGCTGCGCGAACTCCGCGACGAGGCCTACGTCGAGGTCCGGGGCTGACCCGCCCCGCTCTCCCGCCGCGGCCGCACCCGGCCTGACCCTCTGATGAATCGCTCCATGCCCGTCATCGCCCTGACCCCCGGGGAACCGGCCGGCATCGGCCCCGATATCTGTCTCACCCTGGCCGGCCGTGAACTCCCGGCCCGGCTGCTGGCCTTTGCCGACCGGGACATGCTGGACGACCGCGCCCGGCGACTGGGTCTGACCGTTCATCTGGAAC
>JBATKC010000163.1:0-2315 GCA_049669065.1 Gammaproteobacteria bacterium | reverse complement strand
CGCGGCAATTCCGCCGCATGCTAGGGAGGCACTAACAATGAAAAAGCTGACGCTTTTGACCTCCGGGATTGCACTTTGCGCCGGTATGGCCGTCGCAAACGACGATCTCGTGGCCCAGATGGGAGACGCCAAGCAATGGGCGATCCAGACGGGCGATTACAAGAACCAGCGGTATTCGGCCCTGGACCAGATCAATGCGGAGAACGTAGGTGATCTGCAGGTGGCGTGGACCTTCTCGACCGGCGTTCTGCGCGGACACGAAGGCTCTCCGCTGGTGATCGGCGACGTGATGTATGTGCATACGCCGTTCCCGAACATCGTGTATGCCCTCGATCTCAAGAACGATGGCAAGATCATCTGGAAGTACGAGCCCAAGCAGGATCCGAACGTGATCCCGGTCATGTGCTGCGATACCGTGAACCGCGGTGTGGCCTATGCCGACGGCAAGATCTTCCTGCATCAGGCTGACACCAAGGTCGTCGCACTCGATGCCGCGAACGGCTCGGTGGTCTGGGAAGCCCAGAACGGCGATCCGTCGATCGGCGAGACCAACACCGCGACCGTTCTGCCGGTCAAAGACAAGGTCATCGTGGGCATCTCTGGCGGCGAATTCGGTGTCCGCGGTCACACGACTGCCTATGACATGAATACTGGTGAACTCGTCTGGCGCGCCTATTCCATGGGTCCGGACAGCGACATCCTCGCCGATCCGGAAAAGACGACCCATCTGGGCAAGCCCGTTGGCGCGGATTCCGGTACCAACACATGGGAAGGCGACCAGTGGATGATCGGTGGCGGCACCACCTGGGGCTGGTTCTCTGCGGATCTGGACGAGAACCTGTTCTATTACGGCACAGGCAACCCGTCCACATGGAACCCGGCGCAGCGTCCTGGCGACAATCGTTGGTCCATGACACTCATGGCGCGTGACATCGATACAGGTATGGCCAAGTGGTTCTACCAGATGACTCCGCATGACGAGTGGGATTATGACGGCATCAACGAGAATATCCTGACGGAGCAGACGATCGATGGGACTGAGCGCAAGCTGCTGACCCACTTCGATCGGAACGGTCTGGGCTATACCTTGGACCGCGTGACCGGTGAACTGCTCGTGGCGGAGAAATACGACCCGGTTGTCAACTGGACGACAGGCGTCGACATGGATCCGAACTCCGACACTTATGGCCGTCCGGCCGTGGTGGCGCAGTATTCCACCGCGCAGAACGGCGAAGACGTGAACACCACCGGCATTTGCCCGGCGGCCCTCGGCACGAAGGACCAGCAACCTGCTGCCTACAGCCCGAAGACCGAGATGTTCTACGTGCCCACCAACCACGTCTGCATGGACTACGAGCCGTTCCGCGTTTCCTACACCGCAGGTCAGCCCTACGTCGGTGCGACACTGGCGATGTACCCCGCACCGGAAAGCCATGGCGGAATGGGTAACTTCATCGCCTGGGACAACGTCAACGGTGAAATCAAGTGGTCGATCCCCGAGAAATTCTCGGTCTGGTCGGGCGCTCTGGCAACTGCCGGTGACGTAGTCTTCTACGGCACGCTCGAAGGCCACCTGAAGGCCGTGAACGCCGAAACCGGTGAGGAGCTTTACCGCTTCAAGACACCGTCGGGCATCATCGGCAACGTGATGACCTACGAATCGGACGGCAAGCAGTATATCGGTATCCTCTCGGGTGTCGGTGGCTGGGCCGGTATCGGTCTTGCGGCTGGTCTGACCAACCCCAATGACGGTCTTGGTGCCGTGGGCGGTTATGCGGCGCTGAGCGACTACACAGCCCTCGGCGGACAGCTGACTGTCTTCGCGCTGCCGAACTGAGCGTGACCTGAAAACGGGATCCGCGCGCAGCAAAAGGCGCGCGGATCCTTCCTTGCCTGCCACCCCCTACAGAAAGGTTCGCGCATGATGCGTCGTGCATTCACCCTGATCGCAGCCCTGACATTGCCGACGATGGTTTTTGCCTGGAGCGATCAGCCCGTTGATCCGGCGAAACAGGCGGATAACCCCGAGATCGCCGTCGCCTATGAGGACGGCGGCAAGTACTTCACGGACGATGACATTCCGACCTACAACGTCGGCGAAGACGGCACGGTGGACTGGCTGACCTTTTCTGGTTTCCGCCGTTATCACGCCGAATGCCACGTCTGCCACGGACCCGACGGCGAAGGCTCGACCTATGCGCCCAAAATCAAGAATTCCGCCGTCAACATGGGCTATTATGACTTCTACGATGTCGTCGTGAACGGGCGCACGGTCGGCAACTCGGTGATGCCCCACTTCGGCGACAACCCGAACG
>JBATKC010000162.1:0-6195 GCA_049669065.1 Gammaproteobacteria bacterium | reverse complement strand
GATCCGGCTGGCGCGCGAAGGCTTCCGGCGTGGCCAGATCTTCCGGCCGGTACCGGGCCCACAATCCAGTCAAGGCGTCGCGGAACGTGGGGATGCCGCTTTCCGCCGAGATGCCGGCCCCGGTGAGGACCAGAACCGACCCGGCCGAGCGCATGCGCTCGACCAATACCGGCGGGACAGCGCTCACTCAGCGCCGGATCGACGCCGGGCGCAGCCGCTCAAGCGGCCGAAGCCGGGCTGGCCAGCTGTCTCAGTACATAGTGCAGGATGCCGCCGTTGCGGAAGTACTCCCGCTCTTTCGGCGTATCGATGCGCACCCGGGCCTTGAACTCGACCGTATCGCCGGAATCCCGCCGCGCACTGATGCTAACCTCGGTCGCGTCAGTGTCCTCTGCGCCGTGGATGTCGAATACTTCCTCGCCGGTCAGACCCAGCGATGCAGCGCTGTCGCCATCGAGGAACTCCAGCGGCAATACGCCCATACCGACCAGATTGGACCGATGGATGCGCTCATAGCTCTCCGCCAGGACCGCTTTGACGCCAAGAAGATTGGTGCCCTTGGCCGCCCAGTCCCGGGATGAGCCGGAGCCATACTCCTTGCCGGCGATGACCAGCAGCGGAGTGCCCGCGTCACGGTATTTCATCGCTGCGTCAAAGATCGACATCTGTTCGCCATCCGGCAGATGGCGCGTCCAGCCGCCCTCGGTACCCGGCGCGAGCTGATTACGCAGGCGGATGTTGGCGAAGGTGCCGCGCATCATCACCTCGTGATTGCCACGGCGTGAACCATAGGAATTGAAATCCTTTTGTTCGACGCCCTTGCTGACCAGATAGCGCCCGGCGGGACTGTCGGGCGCGATGCTACCGGCAGGCGAGATGTGGTCGGTGGTGACCGAATCACCGAGCAGGGCCAGCACCCGGGCGCCAGCGATCGCGCCGGCCGCCTCCGGATCCAGCGTCATATCGGTGAAGTAAGGCGGACTCTGGACATAGGTGGAGTCGGCGTCCCAGTCATAGATCTCGCCCTCCGGCAGCGGCAGCTGACGCCAGTTCTCATCGCCCTGGAAGACGCGGCCATAGCTGTCCCGGAACATCCCGGAATCGATATTGGCCAGCACTGTGTCATGCACGTCATGGGCCGACGGCCAGATGTCTTTCAGATACACCGGAGCCCCGGTGTCATCGGTGCCCAAAGGGTCGTTGAGCAAATCGATGTCCATGGTCCCGGCGAGCGCGTAGGCCACTACCAGCGGCGGAGATGCCAGGTAGTTCAGTTTGACCAGCGGGTGGATGCGGCCTTCAAAGTTGCGATTGCCCGACAGCACCGCGCAGCCGAGCAGGTCGCTGCTCCTGACCGCCTCGGCGATCTCGGGAAGCAGTGGCCCGGAATTGCCGATACAGGTCGTGCAACCGTAACCGACGATGTTGAAACCCATCGCTTCGAGGTCCGGCAGCAGCCCCGAACGCTGCAGATACTCTGTCACCACCTTGGATCCCGGCGCCAGGCTGGTCTTGACCCAGGGGCGCGTGCGCAGACCGCGTTTGCGGGCGTTGCGTGCCACCAGGCCTGCCGCGACCATCACCGCGGGATTCGACGTATTGGTACAACTGGTAATGGCGGCGATCAACAGCGCACCGTCCTTCAAGCTGGCGGCCCGGCCGTCCAGCGTCAGATCCGCGGCGACAGTGGCCGGCTTGCCGGCCTCGCTGCGGGCCTCGTTGGCCTTGGCCAGTTGCTGGCCAAAGGCCGTCCGGGATTCGCGCAGCGGGATCCGGTCCTGCGGGCGCCGCGGTCCGGCGATGCTGGGCTCGACCTCGTCGAGATCGAGACTGATCACGTCGGTGTAGTCAGCCGGCTTGTCGCCAGGCTCCCGCCACAAACCCTGTTCTCTGGCGTAGGCTTCGACGAGTTTGATCCGCGCGGGATCCCGGCCGGACAGTTCCAGATAGCGGATGGTTTCTGCATCGATCGGAAAAATGGCGCAGGTGCTGCCGAACTCTGGCGACATGTTGCCCAGCGTGGCGCGGTCCGCCAGCGGCAGCTGGTCAAGACCATCGCCGAAGAACTCGACAAACTTGCCGACCACGCCTTTGGCACGCAGTATCTCCGTGATCGTCAGCACCAGATCGGTCGCGGTGGCGCCTTCGCTCAGACTGCCCTTCAGTTCGAAGCCGATCACCTGTGGCACCAGCATCGTGATCGCCTGACCGAGCATGGCCGCTTCGGCCTCGATGCCGCCGACACCCCAGCCGAGCACGCCGAGGCCGTTGATCATCGTGGTATGCGAATCGGTGCCGACCACGGTGTCCGGATAGGCTTTGGCCACACCGCTCGTGTCGCCGTCGAACACCACCCTTGCCAGATATTCGAGATTGACCTGATGAACGATGCCCGTGTCCGGAGGCACCACCGCAAAGTTGTCAAAGGCGTTCTGGCCCCAGCGCAGGAACATGTAGCGCTCCCGGTTACGCTGAAATTCGATTTCGTTGTTCTTCTCGAGCGAGTCACGAGCGCCGTAACTGTCGACCTGGACAGAGTGGTCGATCACCAGTTCCGCAGGTGACAGCGGATTGATCGCCTCGGCGTCTCCACCGAGACGCACCATCGCGTCGCGCATGGCCGCCAGGTCGACCACCGCCGGCACCCCGGTGAAATCCTGGAGGATGACGCGGGCCGGCGTAAATGCGATCTCCTGAGACGGCTCGGCTTTCGGGTCCCAGTTAGCGAGCGCTTCGATATTTTCGCGCGTCACGTTGATGCCGTCTTCATGGCGCAAGAGGTTTTCCAGCAGGATCTTCAGCGCATACGGCAGCCGGTTGACGTGGCCGCCCTTTACCGCGTCGAGACGGAAAATCTCAAATTCGCGATCGTCTACTTTCAGAACGGAACGCGCGTCAAATGAATCGGTCATGATTCCTCCGGGACATCAACGGATCGGTACAGCAGAAGCGGCATTATAGATCAAACATGGTGGCGGCTCAGACCGCGGCGGCGTCTGCGGCTTTTGCATCGATTTCCGGCGCCGGGGTTCGCAGGGGTGCATCGATAATCGCGCCGCCGAGACACTCCCGGCCACGGTAGAAGGCGATGAACTGACCCGGGCTGACCGCCCGCTGGCAGCGGTCGAAATACACCTCGATGCCGCGAGGGAAGAGCCGGAATTCGCAGTCCTGCAGTGCCTGGCGATGGCGGATCCGGGCCTGACAGCGGAGCACGGACGCGGGCGCGCCGCCGGCGACCCAGTGCGCGTCAATGGCGCGCAATCCGCTACTCATCAGGGCCGGGTGATCATGCCCCTGAACCGCTATCAGCCGGTTACCTGCCAGGTCCTTGGCAGCCACATACCACGGCGCCTCGCCGGCGTCGGCCCGTCCACCAATACCCAGACCCTGTCGCTGTCCGATGGTGTAATACATCAGCCCATGATGCCGGCCGATCACCTGCCCGTCCCCGGCGACGATATCCCCGGGCTGGCCGGGCAGATAGCGCGCGAGGAATTCGCGGAACGGCCGTTCGCCAATAAAACATATGCCGGTGCTGTCGGGCTTGGCATGATTCGGCAGACCGTGTCGATCCGCGATCCGGCGCACGTCCTGCTTCTCCAGATCACCGATCGGGAACAAGGTCTGACGCAGGGTCTCCGCGCTGACGCCAAGCAGGAAATAGGTCTGGTCCTTCGCCTCGTCTACCGGCCGCAGCAGCGTGCCGTTGCCATCGGTGCAGGCATAGTGGCCGGTCGCCACCAGGTCTGCCCCGAGACGACGGGCGTAGTCAAAACAGGCGCCGAACTTGATCTCGCGATTGCACAACACATCCGGGTTGGGCGTGCGGCCTGCCTCGTATTCCCTGAGGAAATGAGCGAATACGCGCTGCCGGTAGTCGGTGGAGAAATTGACCCGGTGCAACGGTATCGACAGCAGCTCGCAGACGGCACGGGCGTCCTGGAGGTCCCGGGCTGAGGTGCAGTAGGCCTCGTCGTCGTCCTCCCAGTTGGTCATAAACAGGCCATGCACGTCATAGCCGGCTTCAGCCAGGCGCAGTGCTGCGACCGAGGAGTCCACACCCCCGGACATGCCCACGACCACACGAGTTGAGCCAGATCGAGCCATCCGGCAATTTTAGGCGTTCAGGACAGTATTGCGCCAGACAAGGGCTGGCCCGGCCGCAGATTTACAATGCGGAGATGCCGCGCTGTTCGGGTAGCCGGTGGAGCGACCGGAGCACATCCAGCGGATAGCGGCGGCCGGCCAGATAGTCGTCGATACAGCTCAGGACCAACGGGCTGCGCAGACGGGCATGCTCCGCCAGCAGGTCGTTGCGGCTCATCCACATGGCGCGCAGGATGCCCTCGTCGAGCGGGCGCTTCGCATCGTGTTGCAGGCAGCGGACGGCAAAGGCCACACGCAGGAAAGTCTTGTCGTTCGCCGGGTTTTGCCACAGATAGACGCCGGTGACCGCGAGCGGCTCTATCGTCCACGCGGTCTCCTCCAGGGTCTCGCGGATCACAGCCTCGGCAAGCGACTCACCGTCCTCGAGATGACCCGCGGGTTGATTAAAGACCATGCCACCGGAGGCACGTTCCTCGACCATCAGGAAACGATTCTGCTGCTGCACCAGAGCAGCGACCGTGATCTCCGGGCGGAAGCTCATGGACGGACGTTGTCTGGGCGCAGGTCCGGAAGCCAGAATGCGGCTAAGAAATATCGCCTAACTGCTTGTTTTATCTTGACCATATACGCCTAGAGTCGAAGATGACGGAATTCATGGGAGGAGGGGCTCACCGCCCAGATCTCGTCGAAGATGTTCAGATAATGCCGCGCCATGGTCGGCTCATGGGTATCGGCAATGGCATCCCAGCGATCGGCTTCGGAGCGGAATACGATGGCTGATTCGTCGGCGATCATGAACGCTTCACGATGGCTGGCATAGCTCTCGTGGATGTTGCGAAACTCGACAAAGCTGCTGAGCCGGCGGCCGAGATAGACAAAGCGGTTGGCATCGCGCAGGGTCCGGCGCGGATTGGTGATCAACACGCGGATGCGTGCGTAGCTGCGCGAAAGACACAGGTACTTCACCGCATCGAGGAAATGCGGGTGATCATAGAGATTGCTCTCCAGGTCCAGCGTCATGATCGTGATGCTGCGATTGGCCAGGCGCGCGACCTCGACCATGGCGCTACGCACCTCATCCTTGGTGGAAAGCACCCGACGGCTGGTCTCGGAGCGGGTATCCGGTACGTTTTGGCCTTCTGTCAGCATCGATCTAGATCTTTAGCCTCATCATCCGGTGTGGGATATCCGCCTCGTCGAATTCCTCGCCCTCGGCGACGAATCCATAGTGGGCGTAGAAGTCCAGCACCCGTGTCTGACCGTGGAGAAAAACCTCCTCCAGTCCCTCGTGGCGAGCCAGCCCGATCAGGCGTGCCAGGATCGCGGCGCCGACGCCGCGCCCCCGCCATCGGGCTATTACCGCCATGCGTCCGATTTTCCCTGAAGGATGCAGCCGACCGGTGCCGATTGCGTCACGATTTACGTCTTCCGCGATCACTTGCTTGCAGATGCCGTCCAATCCGTCCCATTCCAGATCCGCCGGCACGGCCTGCTCCACGACAAATACGGTCTCGCGTACCCGCCGGATAGCCGCTGCATCATGCGCCCAATCGGCCTCGCGAACACTGAAATCGCTCATCTACCGCTCCATGTGTCCGGGGAATCGTCATCGATCCACTCCAGACTGCCCTGTTCGAGTAGCGCTGTCAGCAGATCCAGCGCCTGATCCTCGGTCCCGCCATCCGCAGACAACAGCCCTGGATCAAGGGGGCCGCTCTGACACAGGCCCCGCGCCAGTGGCTCAGCCGTGGCCTCGAGCCCCCAGCTGCGGCCGTCGGCGAATACCATCACCTGATCGCCGTCGCGGGTCCAGGCGAAACGCGCCGTTGGCGCGGGCCTCAGCCGGTCTCCGCGATCAAGCCGGTCGACCAGCTCAGCCGCCTCCAGCGCCTCGACCGGGCGAGCAGCCAGCAGCCAGGGTTTGTTGCCGGTCACCACGCGACCGAGGGCTTCGTCGATGATCCGTGATTCGAGCGGCCAGGCTTGCTGCAACAAGCGTGCTGCCCGATGCTTCGCCGCGTCGCCGATACACCCTCCATCCCGCTCTGACAGGCCGATTTCGGGATCGGCGTACCGCAGCAGGGG
>JBATKC010000161.1:0-4333 GCA_049669065.1 Gammaproteobacteria bacterium | reverse complement strand
GCGCATGACCGGCTGGAGCGACGTCGATCTCAACGCGCGGGGCAGGGAGCAGGCCCGGGTGGCCGGTCGTCTGCTGCTCGAGGCCGGATACGAGTTCGATGTCGCGTTTACCTCGTGGCTGCGGCGCGCGGAAGAGACGCTGGAGATCATGCTTGCCGAGATGGATCAAAGGGCGTTGCCGGTGCAGCGGAGCTGGCGGCTCAATGAGCGTCACTACGGCATGATGCAGGGCATGAGCCGTCAGCAGGCCGTCCGCGAGTTTGGTCTGCGGCAGTTCGCCACCTGCCAGAGCGGCTATGCGCAGCCCCCGCCGCCGGTCGCGGAAGACGACCCGCGTTTCCCGGGCAACGATCCGCGCTACGCACACGTGCCGGCGGCGGCGCTGCCGCGGGGCGAGAGCATGGAGGATACGCTGCAGCGGGTCCTGCCTTGCTGGGAAGAAGATATCGTCCCGGCCCTGCGCGCCGGCAAACGCGTATTGATCGTGGCCCACAAGACCAGCGTCAGGGTGATCCGCAAACAGCTCGAAGGGATTTCCGACGAGCAGATCTGCTCGCTTACGATCGAGACCGGCAAGCCCATCGCCTACCAGCTTGATGAGTCTCTGGCCGTGCGTGCGCAGCGTTCGCTGATCCCCAGCGGCCGCGTCAAGCGCCTGGCCCAGGCCGCGCTCGCGCGGTGGGTCCACGGCAATCGCTCGGGAGACAGGGCCTGAACCGGATGGAATACCTGAATTACGAAAAGATGGACGCGCTGGATGGTGCAGACTTTCGCGGACAGCAGCCCTATCCCTGGCTCAATCCTGAAGGTCTGTTGACCGATGCCGGTTACCAGGCGCTGCGTTCCCATTTGCCGGACGTATCGCTGTTCAACAAGGTGTTCGGTGTCGAGCGCGCACACGGTCAGCGCAGCCACGACCGGTATACGCTCGAGTATGCTGACAAGCTGGCGGTGCCGGCGCCGTGGAGGGACTTCGTCGGCGAGCTAAAAGGCCCCCGCTACCGGGATTTCCTGTGCCGCATATTCGGCGTGCGCCTGCTGGACCTCAGCTACCACTGGCATTACACCCCGAACGGCTGCTCGGTCTCGCCGCATTGCGACGCCCGCCATAAGCTGGGCTCGCATATCTTTTATCTGAATACAGATCAGGACTGGCGCAAGGAGTGGGGCGGCGAGACGCTGATCCTCGACGATGGCGGCCGCTTCCGGCGGGATTCGGCGCCCGGCTTTGACGATTTTGATCGGGTGCTCGGCGCTGAGGCACTGGGCAACCGCAGCCTGATCTTTATGCAGAGAAAGAATTCCTGGCACGGCGTGCGCGAAATCCGTTGCCCCGAGGGCGAACTGAGAAGAGTCTTTATCGTCGTCGTCAACAGCGGCAGCCCGGTCGCCCGGGTGCGTCGCTTCCTGCGCAAGGTCGCGTGATTTTCCCGGGACGCGCCGCGGTTGTCCCTGGGAGGGCTTTATGATCAAGATCGTGATTGGTACCGATCCCAGCCAGTACGTGGCGCAACGGGTATTGGAATACTCGATACGCAAACACACCAGCGCAGAGATCGAGATCATCGCCGGCCGCCAGACACAGAAGCGCAAGGGCGGCACACGCTTCGGCTTTGTCCGCTTTACCGTGCCCCGGCTGTGTGGCTATCGGGGCATCGGCATCTATATGGACGCTGACCAGCTGGTGCTCGCTGACGTCGCGGAACTGGCTGCACAGCTGCAGCCGCCCCATGCCATCGGCATCGTGCGCAATATCGAGGGCACCTTCGCCGGCAAACCGGTCCAGCCACGCAACGAGACCAGCGTGATGGTCCTGGACTGTGCGCAGCTAAAAGACTGGGATCCGCAGGCGATGTTCGATCGGGTGGTGCCCAATACCGTCGAGCCGGGTCCGGACCAGATCCGCTACAAGGACTTTATCCGTCTGGCGTGGGTGGACCCGGCGCTGATCCAGTCTATCGATCCGCGCTGGAATCACTACAACATGGTCCGCGGCGACACGCGTCTGATCCATTTCAGCCATGTGCGCGAACAGCCTTGGAAGCGTCCGCAGCACCCGATGACGGCGCAATGGGAAGAATGGCTCCACAAAGCCATGACAGCCGGGTTCGTCCACCGCGGCGACATCGTCAAGGCGGTCGCTATGGGCCGGATCCACCCGCATTTCCTGCGCCACGCGCTGAGCGCTGCCTGAACCGGCAGCGTCTGTGTCCGGATCAGCGGCGGCTGAACAGCCTGGTCAGCAGCCGGGAAAACGCGCCGCCGCGATTGCGGCGGACTTCCGCCTCCAGATAATCCACGTGACGCAGTGCCGGCGCCTTCTCGGCCAGTCGTGACTCGAGCTGGAGCCAGTCTTGCCATAGCGCTTCGTCATCGGTGCTGATTTGGTCGGTGGCCAGCCGACGCAGCCAGCGGTAGGCGTCCCGGGCCAATGGATTCAGACGCGGGTGCTTGTCCAGGTCGGCCTCGCTAAACCGGCTGTGACGCATCCCGGGTTGCAAAAACTCGCCGGCGAATTCCTCGATACCGCGCCGGTTCACTGCATCCAGCGGGATATCCAGCGCCGCAGCCATACGCATGAGTTGGGCATGCGGATCTTCCATCAACAGGTCGTACTCGATTACCACGAACGGATATCCGGCCAGCCGCCGGAAATACGGGACGACGTTGACCAGCCACTCCAGATCGGTCTTCTCCTGCAGCCCGCGCAGGGGATCGAGCTTGTTGCGCGAGCGGGCCACGCTCAATGGATTGCGCGCTGCCACCACAAAGGCGAGTTTGATGCCGGTGCGTGCCATCACCGACTCCCAGAATGGCAGCATGCGCAGCGTCTGTGCGTACTTGAAGCCCCACAGCGGATAGCGGCCGAACCGCCGCCGGATCGTCTCTTCCGCTTCGTTGGTGAGGACCTCCAGTGCCGGCGATCCCCACAGTTGCGGATCGATCAACGCTACGCTTTCGGCGCGCAGCCCCAGCTCGCTACGCACCCGTTTGGCGATGCCCAGCAGATCCCGGTCTTCGAAAAAGCCGGTCGGGTTTTTCTGCGTGGGCGCCTTCAGGCGATCTCCCAGCTCGACACCGAGTGCCTGCAGAGCGCGGGTGATCGTGCTGGTGCCGCTGCGTCCCGCACCCACCACAAAGATCGCGCGTGAGCCGGGCGCGTCGATGGTGGCCGGGGAAGTGTATTGTGTGGGCATCAGCAGTTTCCGAAGGCAGGCCAGACCGATGCGCGGCGGGACTGAAAAGAAGGCACAGGCCGCTATTTTACCAGCTCGCGGATCCGCTCGACGGCCGTCGCCAGACCGTCCTCCAGCGGCTGTGGGGCCGCCGTCGCGGTCGCGCCAAGACGCGTGACCAGGCCGCGCTCCCGAAGGATCCGGTGATAGGCGTCGAAGTCCCTGGCCGGCTTGAACAGTCCAAGATAGACCAGCGCCCCGTAGAGTTGTCGCAGCGGTGAGCGCTCGAGCAGATCCTGCCATGGCCCGCGCGCGCGGCGTCGCGGCCATTCGAACATGGCGACCGGCTTGCCGGTGGCACAGGCCTCTACCGGCACCGAGGCGCTGTCCACCGTGACGATAAAGCGATCGGCCAATCCGAGCAGTGCGAAGTAGGGGTTGTCCGGGTCCGCGGCTTTCCAGCGATAACGGAAGGCCGGCACGTCGATCGCCGCGAACAGGGCATCGGCTGCCGCGGCCGGCGTGCGTGGCGTGGTACTGATCAACAGTGAGCCCCCGGCATCCCGAGCCGCGGCGCTCGCCTCTTGCCCCAGTCTTGCCGCGGTGGCCGGATCCAACACATACGAGGAACTGGTGCCACCGGCGATCAACGCGATATGCGGGCGCGGCAGCGATTCAAATTGCGTCTGCCAGCGCGCCGCATCCTGTGCGAGTCGCTCCGGGTCGATGCAATTCAGGGCGCTGTTCAGATGCAGGATGTTGGCCCGCTGCGGCAGGCGGTATTGAGGCAGCGTGATGATCAGATCGAAGTCGCGCAGTGGCGCCTGGGCGTGGAACAGATGCACCAGACGGCTGTGGCCACCGGACTGCTTGCGGATCCATCGTGCGACCGGTGCGCTGCGGCGCGAGGCAGCGATCACAATATCCGGCCACGGTGGCACCAGCGGATCGGATCGTGACCGGTCGACGCTCAACACAGACGCGCCGAGCAGCAGATTGGGCACGCGATTGAAGATATTGTGATAGAGCTGGCGCGTTGTGTAAGGCCAGCCCAGCGCTTCGGCGAGGTTGCGCATCTGCACATTGCCACCCGTGCCTTTGCCCAGCAGTACCCAGACCCGGGGAGTCGTTTCGTTTGCGGACACGGACTGTTGCGC
>JBATKC010000160.1:0-14404 GCA_049669065.1 Gammaproteobacteria bacterium | reverse complement strand
CCACCGAAAGGACCGCGGTCATAAGCGGTAGTTCCGGGCGCAAACTGCCGGATGGATTCCATCCGGCAGTATTGGTCTATGTCGACGGGCAGCGCATCGCCACCGGCCAGCGGGCCGTGGCGGTGGCTCCCGGCGAGCATCTCGTTATCGTGGCGCCGATATTGGCCGGCCCGGTCCAACAGGTGCCCAGCGCGACCTATCTGGTCAGCCGCTTCTCCAACCAGCCATTGTATCTGGAGGTGGCGGCAGGAAGGACCTACGTGGTCGGCCTGCGTTTTACCGAGCCTCTCGACGTGGTTCAGCTTGCCGGCGCCTGGGAGGCAGTCCTGGTCGAGGCGCCGAATCCGCTGTCGGTTCCGGATCAGGAGCCGCCATAGCGCAGCTCGAAAAACGCGGCCCGCGGCCGCCCCGGCAGATAGCGAAATTGACCGAAGGCGAAATCCGCCCTTTCGGCATAATCCCGGTCGAGCAGATTGGTCACTCGCAGCGTGGCTGACCAGCGGCGTCCGAACCGCTGGGCCAGGCGCAGCGCGAACAGATCGTGACCGCCATAGCGGACGTCGTTGGCGGCATCCATGTAATAGCGGCCCAACGAGATCCACTCCAATTCTGCGGTGGTGCCCGCCGTCGGCTCCCAGCGCAGACGCACGTCGCTCAGCCGGCGTGGCGCGGTATCGACATCGTCGCCCTTGCGGATCATCTCGCCGCCACCGGCCGCCCGGTCAAAGCGATAGGTGTGGCGCGCGAATGTGCCGCTGGCCAGCAGGTTCAGCGTGCGTGCGAGCCGCCATTCGAGCAGATATTCCACCCCCACATGACGGGTCTTGCCGTCGCTCACATTGAAGCCTTCGGCGTCGCGGAAGATCACGTCCTTTTTCAGCATGTAAAAGCCGGCCAGATCCCAGAACACCGGCCCGCGGCGGCCGCGCCAGCCGAACTCCGCGCTGTCGATAGTCTCGACATCAAGATCGGCCACGCTTTGTTGCCGCTGCAGCCGGTAGAGTTCGGTGGCCTGCGGGAAACGGAAACCGCGCCGGGCAGTCGCGTAGAGATCGCTGGTTTCTCCCAGCGCATAAAGCAGCCCGATTTTTGGCGCGAGGTCGTCAAAGTCGTCGTCCCGGTCCGCGGGGCGATTGAACAGACAGCCGCCAAAGCCGCATTCAGTGCCGTCGTCGCGGGTGTTGCCGTCGAGCATGCGGTTGTTGTAGTCGTAATGCATGTGCTCGTAACGCAGCCCGGCCTCGCCGCGCAGACGCGTCGTCAGCTGTCGTTCGTGATGGAGATAGCCGGCCAGCTGCAGCGACTCGACATCGTAATCGTAGTGTTTGCCAGCCGGGCGGGTCTGCTGCAAAAAGTCGCTGCCCTGCGTGATCGGCCCGGCCTGGGTTTCACGCAGGTATCCGTCCATATAGTCCACATCTACGCCGATGATCCAGCGCCGGTCGGTATCCGCATCCTTGCGCAGAGCCAGCTGCATGCCGCCGCTGGTCTGGCCGTTCTTCTCGATTGGCGTGCCCGGCAGGAAATGCTGCTCGAACCTCATCCGGCTGTAGCGCGCATAGGGACGCAGCTCCAGCGTGAATCCATCATCCAGCGGGCGCTGCCAGCCGCCGCGGATGCGCAGTGCATCGGCATTGCGGAAGGCGCCGGCGGCCGGGTTGGACTTGCGTGCGGAGCCGCTCTTATAGGCGTCCTCGCCGAAAATAAAACCGGCCGTGTCCTGCCGCAGCCGGGTAGCGGCCAATCCTGCACCCAGGTCGCCGACACCTGCGGCGCGATCCCAAGCCAGGTTCAGCTTGGCCTGATCGTAACCCGCGTCGTCCCGGTAGCCGCCGTCGTGCGCGATATTGCCCCAGGCCCTGTAGCCCTGGACCGCGTCGCGGTCGCCGGCATCGAATTTGAGCCGACGGTATCTCCACGGCCCAAGCTCGGCTGCGGCGCTCGCGATCCCGGGATCGAGTGGCCGACTGAGCACGTTGATCGAACCGTGCAGCGCATTGGATCCATACAGCGCATTGGCGGGTCCGCGCAGGACTTCGATGGCGCCCGCCTGCTCGGTATTGATTTCGAACAGATCGTTCACATTACAAAAACCGGCCGGCCGGGTCGGTATGCCGTCCTCCATAAACAGGAAGTCACCGCAGGCCCCGGCGCCGGTAAGCACCGGCGAGCGTATCGCGGTCAGACTCTCCTGACCGCTGCCGCGGGCGATCCAGGTCCCGGGCGCCCGGTACATGAGTTCCGAGGGGTGGGTGTGTCCGACCAGCGCGATGGGCTCAGGCCCGATCCGCGCGGTGTTGCCGACCAGCTTGGCCAGCGGTACCGGGGCGCGGGTGGCAGTGACGGTGACGGTCTCCAGGGTGGTTTCACCGTCGTCTGTGGCCGACCGGCCAGGCGCCGGCATGGCACACACCAGACACAGGGCAACGGCGCTCCCGGCGCGGCGATCAGCACCCATGCCGCAGCTGTTCGAGACCGTCCCTGATCCGGGTCGGGATCGGCGTCTTCGCCTGGGCCCGGTAGTCGAAGGAGACGATGCGACCGCTGCCGCGCGCCGCCACTGTATCGTGCTGCCGGCTAAATACCGCGTAGCCCATGATGAAATCATCGTCGCCGATCTGCTCGATCACGCTCCCGGTGATCAACTGGTCGGGGTAGGTCAGGGCCACGCGGAACCGGCAATCGGTCGCAGCGAGGATCGGGCCGGAACCGGTTTCCGCCATCAGAGCCGAGTAGCCGATGCGATCAAAACAGGCGATACGGGCGCTTTCGAAGTAGCGGAAATAGACCGTATTGTTGACGTGTCCGAAGGCGTCCATGTCGCCCCAGGCGACCGGCATCTCGACGGTCACCGGGTACTCGCTCAGGAATGCCTGAAGACTGTCGCTGTCGCTCACTAGCCCCGTTCCTTTACCACCAGCTGGGGTCCGGACCGGCCGCCGAATATGTGCTTTGCGAACACACCGTAGACATGGCCACAGGCATTGCAATAGGCCACGTTGAACCAGGCTTTGCCGTCGCGGGAGCGCTCGGTGCTGTCCGATGCGACGATCTGGTCCATACCGGTGACGCCGCAGTCCGGGCACTTGGGCTCAGCCATGGGACGGCCTCCGCAGATCTCCCGTCGGATGCCCGGACGGCTGTTCGTCCGGGTTCCGCTGGATTTTCTCGATGACATAGGTCGCGCGGTCGCCCCTTCGGTAGTAAGCGAATTGCGCGGTCAGTTCGGCGATGCGGCTGGCGCGTTCGTCTTCGGTATGGAACCACTCGAACGTGTGCCAGTCCTCGCCGAGCACGGCACTCATGGTGTCGTCGGCCGGCAGACTCAATCTGAGACCGTAGGCGCGAGGACCGGAGCGCAGGCCCGCGCGGCGATTGTGTTTATGGCAAATTTCCATCAACGGGCTCCAGCAGGTTTGCAGGGCAGCACGATAGCCCCTGCTGTGGCCTGCTCGCAAGCGGCTATGGCAGCTGGCGATCGCCGGCGCCTTCCCGGTCACGCCAGTTGAAAATGCGACGGGTGACAAAGAGATAGACCGGTTTTCCCAGCCGCATCCAGTACCGCGATAGCGCGGCCGGTCGTGCGAGGATAGCCCGTTCGCGGACGCTCAGGTGCTCGGCGCAATAGTAGCGCTTGTGTTTGAGCATATGCCGTATGTCTTCTCGCCCGAGGGTGCGGAACAGCCGTCCACGCCTGCGTGGGGCCCAGGCGAGCTGAAAATCGATCAGCGCCGGGCTGCCGTCTGCCCGGACCAGCCAGTTTGCTTCCTTTGCCAGGTCGTTGTGGACCACGCCGGCGCGATGCAGGCGGCAGACCAGGCGGAACGCGGCGCTGAAATATGCCGGATCGCTGGGTCGGGCCTCGTGCATCGGCACGCCCGGTTGCCAGCTGCGAGCCTCGCTACCGTCGGCAAGCCTGATCAGTTGCGGCACAGCGTCCATCGGTGGCAGTGCCGCGAGGGCCCGGTTCTCGCGACGGGCGAGCCACAGCGCCAGCGGCCGCGTCCACCAACGAGCCCGGGCGGGATTCCGCCTGACGGCATAAGCCGGCGGGTCGCCATCATACAAAATGACGCGCTCCACCACGCCGAACAGATCCTGTTTCAGGATCAGTGGCTTATGGTCGGCCGGCGGATGAGGGGCCTGCTGTTGCACGCCACGAGTGTACTATCCGGAGTCGCGGCGGTCGCGACCGTGTGGCGGCCGGCCGCCAATTACTCCAAAATGCCAGCGACGTGCCTGTGGCGGCGTGATCGAACGGCAGATGATGGAAAAAGCGCCTGATACCAATGTGTCGGAGTTGCCGCGGACCCGCGAGGAGTGTGGCGAGGCCTTCTATGTCGTCGGCGGACCGGTACAGCCGCGGCGAGCCTGTTACGTGGAGCGGTTAGGCGACAGGCAGCTTTTCGAATACCTCGTCGGTGGCCACTATTGTCACGTGCTGGCACCGCCGCAAAGCGGTAAGTCCAGTCTCGTCGCCCGCGCTGCGCTGGCGCTGCGCCGGGAGGACTTCCTGACCGCCGTGGTCGATCTCGCTCAATCTGCCGGACGCGATCGCGATGCGGAACCCGGGCGCTGGTTCTACGGCATCGCTTACCGCATCGTGCGCGACCTGAAGATCACGATAGATCTCCAGCATTGGTGGCAGGAGAAAAAACCACTGCCTGCCGTGCAGCGTCTCAATGAGTTTTTTTGGGAAGTCGTGCTCGCCGGAACCCGCGCGCCGATCGCGATCTTTTTCGACGGTGTGGAGGGCGTGCAGGGTCTGGAGCATGCCGAAGATCTGTTCGACAGCATACGGGCCTGTCAGGATGCGCGTGCGGCTGAATCCGAGTACGACCGGCTGCGATTCGTGCTGCTGGGTTCGGCCTTGCCGCACGCAGGCCAGTCAGGGGACCTGTCCCGTTTCCAGGTCGGCAGGGCCATCGATCTCCCGGACTTCACATTTGAACAGTCGCGACCGCTAAGCCGTGAGCTCGGTCTCGAGCCCGGTGACGCAGAGAGGGCCCTGTACCGGATCCTCTACTGGACCGGCGGCCACCCGTATCTGACCCAGAAGATCTGCCGGGCCGTCGCACGCAGCCCAGAACCGGTGCAGTCGGATGAGGCCATCGACCGGCTGGTCCAGGAACGCTTCCTGGCCGGAAGCGCGCCGGAGAATGAGCCCAATTTGCGCACCACCCGATCTCGCATCCGCGCTGAAAGCAAGCCGGTGCAAACAGCATTGCGTCTCTACCGCCGGGTCTGGCGCGGCCGCGGCGTCCGATATGACCGCTTTTCGGCCGTTCATGAATATCTGCGCATCCTGGGTCTGGTCTGCATCAACGCGGAGCGGCGTCTGGCGGTGCGCAATCGCATCTATGGGCAGGTGTTCTCGCGGCGTTGGGCCAGCCAGAATCTGCCGTTCAACTGGCCGGCTGCCATTACCGCGGTCGCAGCGTCTTTACTTCTGATCGGCGTGCCTTACTGGTATGTACGGATGCTGCCAAGGCCCTATGTGGAGACCCTGCGTCTGGCGACGGTGGACTACGATGTGGCTCTGGATGCCTGGGAAGGTCTGCGGCGCATCCCCGGGTACAGTCAAAAAGCGGACAATCTGTTTGCCGGTGTGCTCGAACGCCGCAGCGCCCAGGCGGGTAACTGGGAAGAAGCGTTGGCGGCAGACGTGGAATTACGCAGCCTGCATCGGCAAATGCGACGTGCCGACCGCCTGTTGTCGGAGTTTTGGGACCGACAGGCGGACACCGCGCAATTCGAGGAAATGCGCGACCGGGCGTTGATCTACCGTATCCGTGCGCTGCAGTCGCCGACTCCGGAGCGGTTGCAGCAGGCCGCAGCCTTGATCGGCGCGGACTATCCGTCGCTGCGCGCGGTGATCCGGCCCGGTGCCAGTATCGTGGCGCTGAGTATGGGCGCCGACGGTGAATCCGTGGTGACCCTGACCAGCGATCACATCTTGCAGACCTGGAGGGCCGACTCCGGGTTGCCCGCCGGGTCGACCGCAGGCTTCGCCGCATTGGCCGAGGAATTCGTGACTGTCCGGCGGCGTGTGGTCGTCGACACCGAGGGCACCGTGCGTCAGCCGACGCTCAATGTATGGCTCGAGCATCCGCAGCCGACGGACGTATGGCTGCGGCTGGTCTCCCCTGAGGGCAGTGCCGCTACGCTTCCGGTACGCGGCCAGCCCGCCGCGCCCGGTGAGCCCTATGTGTTTGATAGCCGCGATCCCGCTCTCAAGGCCTTGGTCGGGGAAGCGGCCAGAGGGACATGGACCCTCGAAGTCGAGGATCGTTTTTCAGGCAGTGCCGGACTGCTGACCGGCTGGGAGCTGAGCTTGTCCCGCGCCGGAGAGCCGGTTGCCGACCGGCCGGGGAACCCGATCCTGGTGCCCGATCCGCGACCGACTTCCGGCGTGCAGGTGATCCTCAGCCCGGATGGCCGTCGGGCAGCTGCCGTCAGTGCCAACCCGGATACCCGCGGCTTCCTGCAGATATGGGATGTCGGAGCCGGCGTCCTCAGCGCACGCGTACCGGTGGAGCCCGGCGTTCGCAATGTCGCGTTTGATGCCGAGGGACGCTTCCTGGTAACGACGGAAAAGCATGACCAGCCGATGCTGCGCGTATGGCGCGTGGATTCGGGTCAGCCATTGCTGGTGCTTGAGAGTGGTTCCGGATTCGTCTCGCCGCCAGTCTTGTCGGTATCCGGGAGCATGCTGGCCGTGGCGGAGCGCACCAGCGAATCGGGCGTGCGGGTGCGTCGCGTCGATCTGGGCTTAGCGCGGGAACTGGCTCCGCTGTCGATCGCTGGGGAACTGGTGGAACTGGCCCTTGGACCCGAGGGCCGTTTTCTCGCCACCCTGGACCGCGAGAATGTGGTGCGTATCTGGGACAGCGATAGCGGTCGATTGATGGCGCAGCTGGCGCACGATCGTGGCCTGTCGCGTTTGTTATTTGATCGATCGGGCCGCTGGCTGGCGACGGTCGACCAGGACGGGATGGCGAGGATCTGGGCGCTGGTGGGCGCCGTGGACGGTGAGAGTTTCGATAGCGGCATGCGGCCGCTGGTCGCCCTGAGTATTTATGACCCGGATTCGCTTGCGTTCTCTGCCGACGGCGAGATGTTGCTGCTGCAGACCCGGGCTCGCAGCTATGAGCTGCTGGCATTGCCCGGCGGGGGCGCGTTGATGCCGCCGTTGCGTCACTCCGGGGAAATCGGGAGCGCTACGGTATCCGGGGCCGCGGCGGCCGCGTTCGCCAGTGTATTTGACAAGAGCGGCGGGCGGATCGTCACCGGTCTCGGTACGCCGTCGGCGCGAGTGTGGGAGATCGTGTCGGCGATAGATGCACAGAGCGGGCCGACGTTTGCGGTCGGTGGCGCCAGCGTTATCGCGATGAATCCCGGCAGCTACCAGTTGGCGCGCGGGGATGATCTTGGCGCTGTCGATTTCCTCGATCGGGGGCAGCCCTGGAGTCCGGTGATCCCGGCGGATCAGATCGCCGGTCACGCCGGCCCGGTCACAGCCCTGGCGTACAGCCCGGATGGTAGCCGCCTGGTCAGCGTCGGTGGGGATGGCAGCGTTCTGTTGTGGGATGCCGCCGCGCGCCGACTGGCCGGAGAGCGTTTCCATCACGGCAGCGGCGACGTGTTAAGCGCAGCCATCGGCCCGGACAATCGCACCATCGTCACCGGCGGTCAGCTTGGTGCCCGGCTCTGGGACGGGATCAGCGGTGAACCGGGTCCGGTGCTCGGTCCGGGTCGGCAGATCACCGACGTGGCCATCAGCGCCGACGGGCTCCAGGTGGCGACATTGACCGGCGACGCCATCGAGTTTTGGCGCGTGGACAACGGCGAACTGATCTGGTCCGAACCACTGCCGGCGCCGCCGGTCGGTATGAGTCTGCGCGCCGAACCCAGCCAGCTGGCGGTCGCCCTGAGCGACGGGCGTCTATTGCTGTGGGATCGCGCGCCCAATGGTCAACCGGCGCTGCTCGACGTCAATGGGTCCGTGCTGGCAATGGATTACACCAGCTCCGGCCGCGGTCTGCTGTTGCAGACCGGGGAGTGGATGCATCTGCTGTCCGTCGATGGAGCGCGCGGGCCGCTGGCCAGCAGCGTGTTGCCGGGTATGGTCCCGGCAGGTGCCTGGCAGCCACAGGCGGCGGACGGCGAGATAATCGCTGTGGCGTCCCGCACCGGCGCCCATGAGTTCGGCCTCGACGTTCTGAATCTGACGACACCGTCGGTGCGACCGGCGCCGGAGAGTCTGGCCAGGGAAGAAGACGTCTGGATGGCGCGGCTGAAGTTGCGATTCGACACCTCGGGTCAGGTCGTACCGGAATTCCGTGGTGCACGTCCGGCAGCGGCCGTCGAGCCGACGCCGACAGTCCCGCCCTCTCCAGGGCCCGAGACTGCGGCCCCGAATCAGCGTTGACCTCCGCGCAGCGCGAGTACACGCTCAGCCAGATCCTGGGCATCGACTGCTTCCGGGGGGATCGCATCGCCGACGCGTAGTCCGACCCTGGACCAGCGCCAGCGCGGTTTGTGCGTCATCGGGGCGCCGCCGTCGTTGCTGAAGAAACTGCCCCAAAGCCCCTGCAATGCCATCGGCACCACGGGTACCGGATTGCGCTCGACCATCCGTTCGATGCCGCTGCGAAACACACCCATCTCCCCATCTGTAGTCAGTTTTCCCTCGGGGAAGATAGCGACCAGCCGGCCGGCTTCCAGTTCACTCGCTACCTGGTCCAGCGCGGCGGCCAGACCCTGCGGATCAGTTTTGGCCGAGACGATGGGGATCGCTTTGGCCAGCTTGAAAAAGGTGCGGAGGAGCGGGATCTGGAAGATGAATCGATGCATGACGAAGCGGATGGGTCGCCTCACGCAGGCGCCGATGATCAGCGCATCCATGTAGGTGATGTGGTTGCAGACGATGATCGCCGGCCCTTCTGCAGGCACCTTCTCCAGGCCGCTCGCATCGACCCGATAGATGGTGTGCACCAGCACCCACATGACCAGCCGTAAAAGGAATTCCGGCAGCAGCAGGAAAATGTACGCTGAGACGGCGCCATGCAGGAGCGCAACAAGGAGCACCAGACCCTGGATCGAGAGACCTTCCCCGATCAGCCAGTGGGCGCCGGCGAGTGCGATGGCGACGAACAGCAGGTTATAAAAATACATGCCGCCGAGGACCCGCCCGAGACGTGTGCGACCCGCCGTCTGCAGGATAAAGGCGTTGAGCGGCACGACGAACAGACCTGCTGAGACGCCGAACAACACCATGTCGAGGCTCAGCCAGGCGAATGAGCCTTGGCGGAAAGCCTCATCCAGCGTGGCCGCGCCACCGATGACTGCATCCGGGGCGGCCAGATAAAACGCCACGCCGGCCACCGTCATGCCAATCGCACCGAGCGGCACCAGACCGAGCTCCACGCGCAGACCGGAAGCGGGGCGACACAGCAGTGCGCCGATCATTACGCCGGCTGCGGGCAGCAGCACCAGCATCGGGCTCCAGGCCGGGTTCATGCCGAGCACGGCTACGGCGAAGTCCGGGAGGAAGATGAGATAGACGAGGCTGGTAAACCAGAACCAGCTGACGCCGAGTACCGCGAGGAACAGGTTACGGTCGCGCATCGCAACCATCAGCGTGCGGCGGATCGCGGTCGCCGGATTCCATGCGACGGCGAAATCTGCGCCCGGTGGCGGCGAGCGCGGCATCGCGAACCCGGCAAGCCAGCCGCTCACACCCGAGCAGATGAGCACGCTGCCGATCACCACCGTATCGCCGTCCAGGGTGGCAGCCGCAAGCAGCGCCGCCGGCAGACCGATGATGATGGCCAGCTGCTGGGCTGCAGTCAGCAATGCGCTGCCCGCGACCAGCTCGCCATCATCGAGATGCTGCCGCACCAGCGTGCCGGCAGTCGGTCCGAAGATGGAGATCTGAAAACCCGCCAGCGCTACAGCGAACAACAGCGCGGTATGCTGCCCGTCGAGAACCGCATAGCCGCCGACTGTCGCCGTCAGCAGACCGCCCGTCTGCGTCATCCAGATCAGCGGGCGTCTGTCCATCCGATCGGCCAGCTGGCCGCCGAGCGGCGCCGCCAGCAGTGCCGGCAGCACGAACCAGATTGCAACCTGGCCGCGCAGATCGCTGTCGCTGAGACTGCCCGCGGCGGTGGCGCCAAGCAGAAATATGGCGCCCAGGCGCAGCAGCTCGCTGTTTAGAGAATTTGCCAGCCGGCACACCCACAATGGCAGGAAACGCCGCTGGGCGAGCAACGCGAATTGTGAGCTGACGCTATGCATCGTTGCCGAGTCTCTTACAGATACGGCGTAAAAAGCCAGGCCAGCGAGTCGCGGATCTGAACCAGCAGGGAGCGGTCGTTCAGCTCGTCCAGGGTGATGCGGCGTGAACGGTCGCGCAATTCGTCGCAGTGAGCGGACAGCTGTTCTGCCAGATCGGGCTGGTAGATCTCGACGCCGAGCTCGAAATTGAGTCTGAGACTGCGTGGGTCGATGTTGCTCGAACCGATTACCGCATAGTGGTGATCGACCAGGAACAACTTCGTGTGCGGGAACGGACCCGGCTGGTAATAGCACTTTACGCCCCAGGTAAGTAGCTCCCAGAGCATGTTGCGGCTGGCCCAGTGGGCGAGCGGCTGGTTGTTGCGTTCCGGCAGGATCACGGTCACATCCACGCCGCGCAGGGCAGCGGCGACCAGCGCACCGCTGAGGGCGCGTGGCGGCAGAAAATAGGGTGTCACGATGGTGAGCCGCCGCCGCGCCAGCGAAACGGCGCCGATATAGATGGCGGCCAGTTTGAACATGTCCCTGCCGGGCCCGTCCGTGACCGCGCGGCACAGGGCATCGCCGGCCCCCGCGACAGGATCGGGAAGCGCGGGCGGGGTCTCTCCGGTCGCATGCTCCCAGTCCTCGAAAAAAGCCCGGTCGAGCTGGCTGGTCACCGGTCCGTCGAAGCGGAAATGGATATCGCGGATGGCATGGCCTGAGCCATCGCCGGTCGACATGTTGCCGGCTGAAATATTCATACCGCCGGCGAAGCTGACGCGTCCATCGACGGTGAGGATCTTGCGGTGGTTGCGCAGGTTCAGCTGCAGGGAAGGGGGCAACAGCGACGGCGGGCCGAAGCGTTCCGCGCGGACACCGCGCCTGCGCAACAGCTTGCTGATCCGGGGCCAGCCGTAAAACTCGCCGACGCCGTCCACCAGCACCCGCACATCGCAACCGCGATCGGCAGCATCGGCCAGCGCATCGACAAAACGCCGGCCGACCGTGTCCGAATTGAAGATATAGCTGCTCAGACAGATCCGCTCGCGCGCCGCGCCGATCGCATCAAGCATGGCCGGATAGGCCTGGTCGCCATCATGCAGAGCCTTTACCTCGTTGTGCTCGGTCAGAGACCACTGCTGCAGCGAGCCGGTGAGACGTGCATGTTGACGCAGAGACGGCGGGACACTGTCCGGCAGCGGTGGCGACTGGCCTACCGCCGGCAGGTGCCTCTCGGTCAGACCCAGGCGTCGGGCCCGGGTCTGGATACGGTTGATCCCGAACAACACATACAGCACCGGGCCCAGAATCGGCACCAGCAGACAGACCGCGATCCATCCCAAGGCCGAACTCGAGTCGCGCACGTTGAGAAGCGCGTGCAGCGCGGAGCCGAAAGCCAGCACGGTGGTAAGGACCGCGATCGCGGTGTACCAGATGGTCATTAGCGGCTCCAGTGCGTGCGCGAAGACAAAGCAGGACGCGGCCGAGCCTATCATAGCCCCGACACCTGCCCGGACAGTGTTCTGATGGGCGAATGGCGCTTCTCTGTGCTAGCCTCAGCGCAAGCGTCACGACCACCCGGGAGCCTTCAGATATGGAACTGTGGACCGACCTGCTTTTCGGCAGCGCGTATGGCTTGAGCAGCCTGATCGTCATCATCGCGGTGATCGTCATCGGCGGCTATCTCGGCTGGTTCTTTATCAAGAGATCGAAATGAACGCAGCCCGCGGCGGACCCGCGGCCGCTACCGGATTGCGCGGGCTATATCCGGAGATCGAGCCGTTCAATAACGGCTTCCTCCGGGTATCGGAAACCCACGAGATCTATTTCGAGGAATGCGGCAATCCCGATGGTCAAGCCGCGGTGTTTATCCACGGCGGGCCCGGCGCCGGCTGTGACGAGCGTGCCCGCCGCTTCTTTGATCCGGACCACTACCGGATCGTGGTTTTTGACCAGCGTGGCTGTGGCCGGAGCCGACCCCACGCCAGCCTGGAAGACAACACCACCTGGCATCTTTGCGCCGATCTCGAGCGGCTGCGGGAGCACCTGAACATAGAATCGTGGCTGGTGTTCGGCGGATCCTGGGGCAGCACGCTGGCGCTGGCCTATGCGCAACATCATCCGGCGGTGATTACCGGTCTGGTGCTGCGCGGCATATTCCTGTGCCGATCGTCGGAGATCCGGTGGTTTTATCAGTTTGGCGCCAGCGAGCTTTTCCCTGATGTGTGGGAGACCTATCTCGCGCCGATCGCAGAAGACGAGCGGGGCGATCTGGTGCAGGCCTATTACCGTCGTCTCACCGGAGACGATCACGAGGCCGCGCTGGAGGCCGCCCGGGCCTGGTCAATGTGGGAGGGTGCGACCAGCTTCCTGTTGCGGGACGAAAAGCATGTTGCGCACGCTGGCGAGGCGGATTTCGCGCTGGCCATGGCGCGCATCGAATGCCACTACTTCGTCAACGACGCCTTTATGGGCAGCGAGCGGCAACTGTTGGAGGGTGTCGATGCGATCCGCGATATCCCGGCGGTGATCGTCCAGGGTCGCTATGACGTGGTGTGTCCGATCCGCAGCGCCTGGGATCTGCATCGGGCGTGGCCGGAGGCCGAATTCAGGGTGATTCCGGATGCGGGGCACTCGGCCTTCGAACCGGGGATCACGTCCGCTCTGATCGAGGCCACCGACGCGATGAGGCATCGCTAGCGGCGCTGTCCGCCAACGACGGACCAGGCCGCAGGCCATGTCCGTCGCCAGACTGCGTCTGACCCAAGAAATCAGCCGACGGTTTCCCGCCCCGGCCTCAGAGCCGATTGATACAGTTCAATTCCCTGAACGCCTGTTGCAGCCGGGCGATCATCGACAGTTCGCCCTGACGCAGCCAGGCACGCGGGTCGTAATACTTCTTGTTGGGCCTGTCGTCGCCCTCCGGGTTGCCGATCTGTCCTTGCAGATATGCCTCGTTCTTCTTGTAGTAGTCCATCACGCCTTTCCAGGTCGCCCACTGCGTGTCGGTGTCGATGTTCATCTTGATCACGCCATAGGAGATGGCTTCCTCGATCTTCTCGGCCTCCGAGCCGGAACCGCCGTGGAACACAAAGTTGACCGGTTTGGGTGGGGTGCCGTGTTTCGACTCGATGTAATCCTGCGAATTCTTCAGGATCTCCGGAGTCAGGTGCACGTTGCCCGGCT
Source organism: Gammaproteobacteria bacterium (assembly GCA_049669065.1). Taxonomy (GTDB): domain Bacteria; phylum Pseudomonadota; class Gammaproteobacteria; order Steroidobacterales; family XN24; genus CAMYOC01. The sequence continues at coordinate 934 of JBATKC010000160.1, read as the reverse complement.
TGTAAACACCGTGCACATTGCCAAAGCTGGCAGCGACGGTGAAGCTCGGGCTGATGGCCGACAGGATCTCATAGGCATAGTTGACGTCCTCCGGCTGAGTGTAGAGGGAGGAATTGTCGACGTCAGTATTGTCGATGCCGTCTTCTTCGCCGCCGGTGACCCCGAGTTCGATCTCCAGGGTCATGTCGATCTTGCTCATCCGCTCGAGATAGCGGGCGCAGATTTCCACGTTCTCCTCCAGCGGTTCGGCGGACAGATCGATCATGTGCGAGCTGAACAGCGGCTTGCCGGTCTCGCCGTAAAAACGTTCTCCGGCATCGAGCATGCCGTCGATCCAGGGCAGATATTTTTTTGCCGCATGATCGGTATGCAGGATGACCGGGATGCCATAGGCCTCCGCGACCAGCCACACGTAACGCGCGGCCGCCACTGATCCGAGCACCGAAGTCTGCAGAGCGTCGTTGGCCAGACCCTTGCCGGCGAAGTAGGCGCCGCCACTGTTCGAGAACTGGATGATCACCGGCGCTCCGGCCTCGCGGGCTGATTCCATCACCGCGTTGATGGAATTGGTGCCGATGCAGTTGACCGCCGGCATGGCGAATCCCTGGGCCTTGGCCAGGCGGAAAATCTGGTTCACCGTTTCGCCGGTCGCGACACCGGGGCCGGCCACTGAGGAAACGGTTTTGTCGGCTGCAGATCCGGCGGTGGCTTGTTGCGACATCTGTCGATCTCCTTGGTCGAGGTCCCGCCGTAGCCGTGGCACGGTCATGGGCGGTGAGAACCGGCGCGCGTCCGCAGTTTCAGACGTCGGCCGGAGGTATGAAAAATACTATAGCAGTCTCGTCCGGCCGCGGCCCGGTCGCGTGATGATGGCCGCCGTGTCCGCCGCCGCCGAGGTGCGACAAGGGCCAGGCCGCGGTCCACACACCGAACG
>JBATKC010000159.1:0-5123 GCA_049669065.1 Gammaproteobacteria bacterium | reverse complement strand
ACGAAGTACACGAACTCGATGACCGCATCCAGGCGATGGCCGGCGAGTCCGCAACCGATACGGGCTCGGGTGGCATGATCACCAAGCTGGCGGCCGCACGTATCGCGCTCGGCGCCGGTTGTCATATGGTCATCGCCAACGGACGGCGCCCGCGGCCCCTGCAGGCGCTGGAGCAAGGTGCAGCCTGTACCTGGTTTGTGGCCGGGGACTCCCCGGCTGGGGTGCGCAAGCAATGGATCGCGGGCAGTCTGAGACCCCATGGAGCGGTGCACGTGGATGGCGGTGCGGCTGCCGCTCTGGATGCCGGCAAGAGCCTGCTGCCGGCCGGGGTGGTGCGGGTCGAAGGCCAGTTCGAGCGTGGCGACGCGGTCGTGATCTACGGTCCCGATGGCGCTGAACTGGCACATGGTCTGAGTGCCTACGGCGCGTCCGAGGCGGGGCGCATCGCCGGACGCCGAAGTGCAGACATCGCAGGCGTGCTTGGATACCGTGGGCCTGACGAACTGGTCCATCGCAATGATCTGGCCATGATCCGGAGGAAAACATGACGACGCAGGCGCGCGCCGCGACAAACGGCGATATCGCCGCGACGATGGACGCCATCGGCGTGGCTGCGCGCGAAGCGGCCGCCGTGTTGGCGCATGCGCCCAGGGAACAGAAGGACGCAGCGCTGCGGCAGATGGCTGTCCGTCTGCGCGATGACACCGACCAGATCCTGAACGCAAACGCGCGCGATGTGCAGGGGGCGGGCGAGCGCGGTCTGAGCGAAGCGATGCTCGATCGGTTGCGGCTCGATGAGGCCCGGGTCGAGGCCATGGCCGGTGCGCTGGAAGCGATCGTCGACCTGGCCGATCCGGTGGGCCGCGTAATGCAGTCATGGACCCGGCCCAATGGTCTGCAGATCCAGCGTGTGGCCGTCCCGCTGGGTGTGATCGGCATTATCTACGAGAGCCGGCCCAACGTGACCGCCGACGCCGGTGCCTTGTGTCTGAAGTCCGGCAACGCGGTGATCCTGCGCGGCGGCTCCGAGAGCTTCTATTCGAGCCGCGCCATCCATAAGGCGTTGGCCGCAGCATTGGAGACGGCCGGCTTGCCGGTCAACGCGATCCAGATGGTGCCCACCACTGATCGGCAGGCGGTTGGTTATCTGTTGGGGTCCATGACCGGGTATGTGGATGTGGTGGTGCCCCGTGGCGGCAAAAATCTCATCGCGCGGGTTCAGCGTGATGCACGGGTCCCGGTGATCGGACATCTGGAAGGTCTGTGTCACGTCTATGTGGACGCGGCTGCCGATCCGCAGATGGCCAGGGAGATCGTGATCAACGCCAAGCTGCGCCGCACAGGCATCTGCGGCGCCGCCGAGACCCTGCTGGTGGATCAGGCGGCCCGGGAAAGCCACTTGCCCCTGCTGGTCGGGGCGTTGCTCGAGGCCGGTTGTGAACTGCGTGGGGACGCGACGGCCTGCAGCATCGACCCGCGGGTGCAAACCGCCAGCGAGTCCGACTGGAGCACGGAGTATCTGGATGCGGTGATGGCGGTGCGGTGCGTTGACGGGGTCGCCGGGGCACTGGCCCATATTGCGGCATACGGGTCCGGCCACACTGATGCCATCGTGACCGACGACCCGGCAACCGCCGAACGTTTTTTGACCCGTGTCGATTCTGCCATCGTGCTGCACAACGCCTCGACACAATTCGCCGATGGCGGCGAATTTGGCATGGGCGCAGAGATCGGCATATCTACCGGCCGGGTTCATGCACGCGGGCCGGTCGGCGTGGAGCAGCTGACCAGCTACAAGTATTGCGTCCGTGGAAGCGGCCAGGTGCGCGCGCCATAACGACGATCCGACGGCAGATCTTTCGGGTTATGCGGACAGAAGCCGCCCTGGGCCACAGGTATACTTGAGCCCGCAAATCCGATCCCGCCCTGGCGAAATAGAACAGATACATGCCCAAACCCATCCTGGTTTCCCTCGACGTGGACGCCGACCCGCCGGTGACGGTCAACGAGCCGAACTACGTCGTAAAGAAACGCAGATGCCGCCGCATCGTGTGGAAAAGAGATCCGGATTCCCCGCAGGATTTCCGTTTCCGCTATCTGAGCATCGATGGTGGCGGCAGCATGTTCGTCAGTCCGAAGGTAAGGAAGAAGTCTATCGAGATTACCGATCGCGCCCGGTTTACCGTGACCGAGTCTGTCTACTGGTACACGCTGACGGTGGAACACAAGGGCGTGACCTATACGTCCGGGCTTGCCAGCGGTCCGGGGCCGGCCACGCCGGGCAAGAACAAACGCAAGGGCGAGGTCGTCCTCGGGGCCCGCCCGGTCATCCGTAATCTCTAGGATTGCTGAATCAGCCACAGCCGGGCCGAACCAGACTTGCGAATACAGCGGATTGCGCCGGTTTGTGGCGTTGTGGCGACCCGCGCGATCTCTCAGAATGAGTCCATGCCACGCTTATCCAAATCGGTCATAGCTGCTGCCGCTGATCGGCGCATCCGCAACATACTCTTGTCATGACGCACTTCGAAAACAAGCCGTTTTCCCAGGCTTGCGAAAACAACAAGGCCCCGATCCTGGCGGTGCTCGAACAGCATCTGGTGGGTATCTCGGCGCTGCTGGAGATCGGCAGCGGCACCGGGCAGCATGCGGCGTTCTTCGCCGGACGTATGCCCCATCTGGTCTGGCAGGCATCGGACAGGAGCCATCATCTGGCCGGTATCCGTATCTGGCAGCAGGAGGCGGCTCTGCCAAACCTGCCGCCGCCGCTGGAGCTGGACGTAAATGACTGGCCATGGCCGGTAGACAAGACCGGGGCCGTATTCTCGGCCAACACTGCCCACATCATGAGCTGGCCAGAGGTAGAGCGTCTTATCGCCGGGGTCGGACGCGTGTTGCAGCCCGAAGGCCGGTTCCTGCTCTACGGGCCGTTCCGTTATGACGGCAGACACACCAGCGACAGCAACGCGTGCTTCGACCAGATGCTGCATGAGCGGGATCCGGACAGCGGCGTGCGCGACGTCGAGTCGCTGATGCTGCACGCGGATCGGGCCGGACTGGAGATCCTGGCCGACCATCCGATGCCGGCCAACAACCGGACGCTGGTCTGGCGTCGGCGGTCTTGATGGATCGGCGCCGGCGGCTCGACCGGACCGGCCATATCGCGGTAAACAGGGCTTGCCGACGCATGGGTCGGGGCAGGATGATAGCCGTCCGGGGTGCCATCCGGCGTCCTCTCAGCGGAGCGAATCCATGCAGCTATCCATGTACCAGGCCTCGGTTCCGGTGTTCACCCGGATGCTCGGTAATCTGATCGATATCCTGGAGAAGGGCGATTCCCATGCACTGGAACGCAATATCGATCCCGCCGTGTTGCTCAACGCGCGTCTGTTCCCGGATATGTTCCCGCTGGTCCGCCAGGTGCAGATCGCCTGCGATATCCCGAAACGGGGCGCGGCGCGGCTGGCCGGCAAGGAACCGCCCGAGACCGCCGACACCGAGGCGAGTTTCGGAGCAGTCATCGACCGGGTGCGCGGCACCATCGAGTATATGAACGGCCTCGACCCGGCGGCTATCGACGGCAGTGAGGCCCTTACGATCACGATCAAGGTCGGCGGCAAGGAGACCACCTTCGCCGGCATGCCGTTTCTGCTGAATTTCGTGCTGCCGAACCTCTACTTCCACGTCACCACGGCCTACGACATCCTCCGCCACAACGGCGTGGGACTCGGCAAGCGGGATTTCCTGGGCCCGTTCGCCTGAACGGGCGCCTGCGTGTTCTGCGGGAGGCGAGGGCGCTCAGACGGCGTTTAAGAGCCGCACCGGCGCGGTGGTAGCGCTCTTGGGTTTCGCGGGGATGCCAAAGGCTTCCGGCGTCTCCGCCAGCCGGGCCGCCCAGACCCCGCCGAAGCGCTGGACGAGGGCATCCGGGGTCTCCGCGAACAGGCGCATGCCCAGCGGCATGGCCGCCGCCTGCAGCTCTGTCCGGCGCCAGCGGATCAGGCCGAGCAGGTAGCGCAGCGTCTGCGGATCGCCGAAGCGATCAGGCTCGCCAAGCAGGGTGTCCCGCAGCACCACCAGATCGTGATCGTCGCCCAGATAGTCAGTGAGGCGGTGGCACTCTTGCTCCCGGCATCCGACCATCGCCGGCCAGATGTCCCCGAGCAGCTTCATGTGGTAGCGATGGTATTTCACCCGCTTGCGCCACTCATGCAACAGCTCGTCATGGGCATCCTCGCGGGCCTCGAGCATGCGGTTGCGGGCGCGTCCATAGGTCTTGCGCAGGCCGCCCGCCACGGCCTCGAAGCCGTCTGCTTCCAGGCTCCAGTCCCTGGCACGCCAATGGGCGGCGTAGAGGGAATGACGCGCCTCCACCAGCCGGTCATCGAGCCTGACCGAGGCGATGATCGCCTCCCGGCGCTGCTCGAGGCTGCGACGGACCGGAGCAAACAGACCCGGCTGGATCAGCCCGGCAAAGCGCTGGTCCAGGGCATCCAGGCACTCGATGCTGGCGGTGGCGTCCCGGGTCGCGCTCAGGGAGCGTGCCAGATCGCGGAACCAGGCGTTTTCGCTGCGGTATTCGGGGAATTCCGGCCGGACAAGGCGGATAAGGCCGCGGATCAGCTTGCAATGCCGTCTGACATCGTGGACCGCCTCGTGGATGTCATGGCGGCCCTTGTGGATATCCTTGATGGCCCCTTCGATCTGTTCCCGGGCGACCCGGACCAGCTCGCTTGTGAGCGGTTTTTCCGGGTTCAATCGGTAGGGCATCGTCAATCCATCATCTCGGCGGGGGGAGAATTCTAGTCGAAAGCGACCCGTGGCTTCTACCCCCGCCGGGGATCAGGGCCGGTTGCCCTCGCGCGCAACGCCAAAAAACAACATGGATTTCATGGATTTTTTGTTATCCTCCGTTCATCCGGGGAGGCGATAAATGAGGCAATTCAGTACCAGACCGGTCCTGCTCGGGCTGGGATTTGCGCTGACGCTCTTTTGGGCGGCACCCGCGGCCGCCTACGATTACCCCATCGCCGATCCCTTCCTGGCGACGGTCGTGGGCACGCCGGCGCCGCTCAAGGCGCCCGTGCCGACCGACGTGCCGTTCAGGCGACGCAGTATCCGGG
>JBATKC010000158.1:0-2630 GCA_049669065.1 Gammaproteobacteria bacterium | reverse complement strand
GCCCCGGTCCGGGCCGGACGCAAAGACAACGACAGGAGAGACCATGGCCGTCGACCCCGCGCGAATGGGATTTACGCCCTTCGAACTGGCCGAATTGCAGACCGATGAGACGGGTTTCAAGCGCTCGATCGCGACCAAGCTGGCGTATTCCCTCGGCAAGGATCCCGACAACGCGACCCGCTATGACTGGTACAGCGCGCTGTGTCTGGTGTTGCGGGACCGGCTGGTCTCACGCTGGCACGATACGCAGAAACGGATCCGTAACCAGCGCAGCCGCAGGGTCTACTATCTGTCGCTGGAGTTTCTGATGGGTCGCGGCATGACCAACGCCGCGGTGAATCTGGATCTGGATCAGCGTCTTCGCGACATGATCCTCGAGGTCGGCGATACGCTGGAGGATGTAGCCGGGCTCGAGGGTGATGCCGGTCTCGGCAACGGCGGTCTCGGCCGGCTCGCCGCCTGTTTCCTCGACTCTATGGCCACGCTGGATCTGGCCGGCTTCGGCTACGGCATCCGCTACGATTACGGGCTGTTCCGTCAGGAGATCGGAGCGGACGGCGCCCAGGTCGAGCACCCGAACAACTGGCTCAAATTCCGCAACCTGTGGGAGATCAAGCGTGAGGATATCCGTTATCCGATCCCCATGGGCGGACACTGGGTGGCGTTCCGCGATGAATCCGGTGAGGTTCGCGAGGAATGGCGGGATGCGGAGATCGTGGAGGCGGTCGCCTACGACACGCCGATCCCCGGCAATAACGCTCACACGGTGAACCACCTGAGACTGTGGGGTGCCCGCAACGGTGAGGAGATAGATCTGCGTCGCTTCAACAGCGGCGATTTCACCGGCGCGCTCGAGGCCAAGAATCTGGCCGAGTCGATCAGTTACGTCCTCTACCCGGATGACAGCAGCGAAGCCGGAAAGCTGTTGCGGATCAAGCAGGAATATTTCTTCGTCAGCGCCAGCCTGCAGGACATCCTGCATGAGCACATGGAAAGCGGCTACCGGCTCGAACAGTTGCCCGACATGATCTGCATCCAGCTCAATGACACCCATCCGGCGCTGGCGATCCCGGAGCTGATGCGGCTGTTGGTCGATGTCAATGGCATCGCATGGGATACGGCCTGGGAGATCACGCGCCGCACCTTTAACTACACCAATCACACGCTGTTGCCCGAGGCGCTCGAGACCTGGCCGGTGACCATGCTGGAGAAAGTGGTGCCGCGTCATCTGGATATTATCTATCGCATCAACCGGCACTTCCTCGATGAAGTCAACGAGCGCTACCCGGGTGATCACGAGCGCCGCCGGCGCATGTCGATCATCGACGAAGCAGGTCACGATGGTCGCCGCGTGCGCATGGCCTGGCTGGCGACGATCGGTAGCGGTAAGGTGAATGGCGTCGCCGAACTCCACTCGAAACTGGTCCGTGAGACGATCTTCCGCGACTTCGACGAGTTCTACCCGGGCAAGTTCGTCAACGTCACGAATGGCGTGACGCCACGCCGCTGGCTCAAGGTCGCGAACCCGGGTCTGGCGGGCCTGATCACCAGCCGCATCGGCCGCAGTTGGGAAAACGATCTGAACCGGCTGCGCGATCTTGAAGCCTTCCTCGACGATGATGCGTTCCTCGGCGAGTTCGCCGCGGTTAAGCAGGCGAACAAGGAACGGCTGGCGGCGTTTGTCCACAGGGACATGGGTCTGAGCATCAACCCCGAATCGATGTTCGATGTCCAGATAAAGCGGATCCATGAGTACAAGCGGCAGATGCTGAATCTGCTGCACGTGCTGACCCGCTACCACCGCATCCGCGAGCATCCAGATGGCGACTGGGTGCCACGTACCGTGTTTTTCGCAGGCAAGGCCGCGCCGGGGTATACGGTGGCCAAGTGGATCATCCAGCTGATCAACAATGTAGCCGACACCATCAACAATGATCCGGTGGTCGGCGACCGGCTCAAACTGGTCTTTGTGCCCAACTACAACGTGTCCCGCGCCGAGATCATCATCCCGGCTGCGGATCTCTCCGAACAGATCTCCACCGCCGGCATGGAAGCGTCCGGTACCGGCAATATGAAGTTCGCACTCAACGGCGCACTGACCATCGGCACGCTGGACGGGGCGAATGTGGAGATCCTGGAAGAAGTCGGCGAAGACAATATCTTTATCTTCGGCCTGACCGCCGACCAGGTGGCGCGCCGCCGGGCCGACGGATATTATCCGATCGAGATTGCGCGCGGCGTGCCGGAGCTGGCTCACGTGCTCCACCAGATCGAGCAGGGTGAGTTCTCGCCCACGGATCTGCGGCGCTTCAAACCGCTGGTCAATCGACTTGTCGATGATGGCGAGTACTTCCTGATCCTGGCCGATTACCTGGCCTATCTGGAGGCCCAGGAGCGAGTCGATGAGGTCTTCCGCGATCGACCTGTCTGGGCGCGCAAGGCGCTGATCAACACGGCGCGCGTCGGCAAGTTCTCCAGCGATCGCTCGATCGCGGACTATGCAGAGACTATCTGGGGCATTGCGCCTATCGGCTGATCCGGCGCGAACACCGTCTGCAGCGGGGAGGAACGGCAACAATGATTAGCCAAAAAGACGTTCAGATCCTCGAGGAATTGTCGGGTGCCTTGTG
>JBATKC010000157.1:0-5971 GCA_049669065.1 Gammaproteobacteria bacterium | reverse complement strand
GTCCACGACCCGGGCCGGGACCACCGGCAATGCGGCCAGCGCCGGCTTGCCCACATTGTCAAACCGCGGCGAAGCCGCAAGGCTGGTCTGCAAAAGCTGGTCCGGCCGTGGATAGCTGACGGTGAAGGCACCGCTGCGCTCGGCGTTGGTCTGGGTCGCGTGGGTGGGGCTGCAGACAAAGCCAAAGTAATTATCCCAGCCGATCGGCATGGCCATGTGTTTGGGCGCCAGATCGTGCCCACCGTCCGCCTCGCGGGTGCCGATGATCACCAGCGAGATAATGTAGAAGAACCGATCCCAGATCGGCTGGCTGGTGTCCAGTTCGACACTCTCCGGCAGGCGTTCATCCATGGCTGTGGTCCTGGCTGTGGTCCTGGCTGCAATCTCAGTGGCAGCCGACAAAATTCGTCCGTCCCAAGACTAAATCTAGCCTATCCGCACGCCTTCCGGGGGAATCAGACAGCGCTGGTGCCTTTGCCGTGACGCCGCTCCCCGTTATGCTCGGGGCTGGCCCTCGGCAAAGCGGAGCCACGGTGGAAAAAGAACCCCACGATCAGGCGACGACACGGGCACGGGACCTGATGGTGCCGACAGAGAAATATCCGTCGGCCGCCGCCGATTGCAGCCTGCGCGAGGCCGCGCGGCTGCTCAGCGACTGGCATATCGACATGCACGGTTCGGTGTCGATGCCGCGGATCCTGCTGCTGATCGATCATGACGGCCAGCTGGTCAGCATGGTGCGCAGACGAGACATCCTGCGCGGTCTGGCGCCCTCGTTCCTGGTCGCCTCGTTTAGTGATCATCCCGAGGCGATGTTCGATGTGGACGTCGACCCCAATCTGACCGAACTCTTGTCGGGGCGGGCCGAAGAAAAATTGCGCCTCAAGGCGGAGATGCCGGTCTCCGAAATCGCCCATCCGATCCCGGCCATGGTGACCGCCGATGACCCACTGATCCGGGTCATCCAGATCATGGTTCGACACGACCTGTCGATGGTGCCGGTGCTCGACGACGGCAAGGTGATCGGCGTGGTCAGAACGGTAGAAGTCCTGAAGGAGGTCTCGCGGAGCCTGGCCGACGCGGACGATCCGTCTTGAGCGAGCAGCCACCCGGGTCGCAACCGAAAAAACCACGGTCACCGGTGCATGGCGCCGGGATCGTGGTCGGGTCGCAGCCCGCCTCGCTGAACCTGCGACGGCTGGCCTGGCTGCTGATCGGCATCGCCTTGTTCGCGATCACTGCATGGCTGCCGTCCTTACCCGATGCGGTGGATCCGACGGGACGGCACATCGTGCTCAGCCGCGAGGGTCAGCTGGCCATCGCCCTGTTCCTGCTCGCGGCCACCTGGTGGATCTTCGAGGTCATCCCGATCGGCGCCACCGCGCTCGCGATCGGCGTATTGCAGGCGCTATTCCTGATCCGCGAGCCACGTATTGCTTACACGGATTTTATGGACCCCGCCGTGTGGTTCATTATCGGCTCGATCACCATCGGTCTGGTGTTCACCAAGACCGGTCTGACCAACCGCATGGCCTACCGCATGCTGACGCTGGTCGGCGATCGCACCAGTCGCATCTATCTCGGTGCATTCGTGATGACCGCCGGCATGACGCTGGTGATGGCGCAGACTGCGGTGGCCGCCGCGGTTTATCCACTGTTGATGACCATCTATTCGCTCTACGAAGAAGACGCCCACCCGACCCGTTTCGGCAAGGGCCTGTTTATCGGCATGGCGTTCACCGCCGGCGCCGGCAGCATCATCACACTGCTGGGGGCGGCACGGACGGCTGTCGCGGTCGGCTTTTATCGACAGCTGGTCGGCCGCGAGGTCGACTTTTTCGAGATCAGCTATTACCTGTTCCCGGTCGGCGCGCTGATGGTCTTGCTGATCTGGCTCTATGTGATCGTGATGTATCGTCCCGAGCGCGACGTGATCCCGGGTCTGAGCTTCCGTGCGCGGAAGTTACACCAGCGGCTCGGTCCGATGAAACGCGAGGAGATCATTGCGCTGACGATTACCTTGACGGCGGTCGTGTTGATGAGCCTGCGTTCGTTCGTGCCGTTTTTGAGCGTGGTCGACAAGAGCGCGATCATCGCTGGTGCGACCGTGTTGTTTTTTGTGTTCCGTCTGTTGCGTCGCTCAGATCTGGAGAAATTGCCGTGGAACATCGTGTTGCTGTTTGGCGGCGCGATGAGCCTCGGGCTCTGTCTGTGGCAGACCGGTGCGGCGGAATGGCTGGCGATCTCCTGGCTGTCGCATCTCGGCAGCAGCAAGGCGCTCGCGTTTATCCTCGGTCTCGGCGTCTTTGTGCTGGTGATGACCAATGTGATCATGAACGTCGCCGCGATCGCGATCTCGCTGCCGGTGGCACTGGTGATGGCGCCGTATCTGGGCGTCGCACCGGACGTCGTGCTCTACGTATCGCTGACCGCGGCCGGGATGCCGTTCCTGCTTTTGGTCGGTGCAGTGCCCAACGCGATCGCTTACGAGAGCCGCCAATTCAGCGCGAGCGAGTTCTTTATGGCCGGCGTACCGGCCAGCCTGATGCTGCTGGCGGTCATCTCGGTATTTGTCGTGTGGATCTGGGACTGGATGGGGATGCCGATATTGTTATAGATGAAACATCTATAAATCATGAACTTATTACATTTATTTCAATTGCTTTATTATCTTTGCGTTCGACCAGATAATCGACGACCCGCCTTGAACAACGCCTGCCTCGCCCACATCTAGGACCTGGCGGGTAGTCTCGTTGCGATAGATACCCATACAATGCCGATTACTGGGGGCGACATGGCTTCGACGTGTGTCGCGAAGTTCCAGGTGCATGCCGAGGAGCAGTCACCTCGTAAATCCATCTGCAAACTTATAGTTGCCAACGACGACAACTACGCACTCGCTGCTTAAAACCCAGTAGGGTGCCGTCTGACTGGAGCCGTGCTTGTGCGTCCAGGTCCTTCGGGACATTCAGGCGTCATATCTCACAAGATCGCCGTGAAGCTCTCCCGGGGCGGATCGGTTAAAACCTAACCGGGATCGCCGTCTGTTTTCCCTGCCCGTCGGGTAGCAGGCGGTTAAATCAATTGGCGTGGACAAGCATGTAGAGCCTGGGATGGAGGGCTTGCGGACGCGGGTTCGATTCCCGCCGCCTCCACCAAATGATAAAGGCCTGCCCCGTAAGGGGTGGGCCTTTGGCATTTTGGGAGCCGGTGTGGATGAGCACCCGCGTTTCGGGTTCGACCAGCGAGCGGCAGGCGAGCGCAGGACGGTGGAGCGTAGCGACGCCGGTCCTGAGCGTCAGCGAAGGACGAGGCGCGCAGCACCGAGCATTCCCGCCGCCTCCACCCATTTGAAACCCGGCTTCCTGGCGGGTTTTTATTTATCCGGGTGGCGCCTGGTTGCGTGTGCTCCAGGCTGCCGTTCTGGCAGAACGATCAGGTGGCGCGGCTGATTTTCCGCTAGAGTTTGGTTACGGTCGGCGTTGAAATCCCGGCCATTGGGACCCTGCGCTGTGGATGCCGGCCCGGTTGCCCAAACTGGCCGACCAGTTGCGCCATCGAGTGAACGGTTGCTCCATAGGTTTAATCTATCAATATCATTCTAAAAATCCATTTTACGGATGAACTGCTGATCCGTACGATTCTCGGAACAAGGGCTAGACCCGAGACCGGAGAGCAGTGGTATCGCCTCAATTATCAGGCCTGAAACATCAGTAAGCTCAGGGGCAACCCGGTCACTGATCCGCCCCGGCGCAAGTTTGTTTGACGCTAAGTCTCTCGCTTAAAGGAAATCACTCAAATGTTAAAACGCAAAACACCATTTCTTGTCTCTCTCGCGATCGCGGTATCGCTTGTGGTGGCAGCAGGTCCTGTTGCTTCGCAGGAGACTCCCAAATCCAACCAGTTCTGGTGGCCTGACCAACTCAACCTGGCGCCTCTTCGGCAGCACGCTGAAGAATCGGATCCCTATGGCGATGACTTTGACTACGCCGAGGCGTTCGAAACGCTGGATCTCGATGCGGTTAAGGCAGACATCGAGACGCTGATGAAGACTTCCCAGGACTGGTGGCCGTCTGATTACGGTCACTATGGCCCGTTCTTTATCCGCATGGCCTGGCACAGTGCTGGCACATACCGCGTTACTGATGGACGCGGTGGCGCCGGTGGCGGTCAGCAGCGATTCGAGCCGCTCAACAGCTGGCCGGACAACGCCAATCTCGACAAGGCGCGGCGACTGCTGTGGCCGATCAAACAGAAGTACGGTCGGAATCTGTCATGGGCTGATCTGATGGTTCTGACGGGTAACGTGGCACTCGAATCGATGGGCTTCCAGACCTTCGGTTTCGCCGGTGGGCGTGAGGATGACTGGGAGGCCGACCTGGTCTACTGGGGTCCCGAGAACGAATTTCTTGCCGACGAGCGCTATAAAGGCGACAGAAAACTCGAGCAGCCGCTCGCTGCTGTGCAGATGGGTCTGATCTATGTGAACCCGGAAGGTCCCAACGGCAATCCCGACCCGCTGCTGGCGGCTCAGGATATACGCGAGACCTTTGGCCGGATGGCGATGAACGACGAAGAGACTGTTGCGCTTATCGCCGGCGGTCACACCTTCGGTAAAGCCCATGGCGCTGCCAAACCGGATGAGTGCGTAGGCCCCGCGCCCGCAGCCGCCGGCATCGAGGAGCAGGGTTTTGGCTGGAAAAACAAGTGTGGTACCGGCAATGCCGACGACACGATCACCAGCGGTCTGGAAGGCGCCTGGTCGGTGAACCCGATCGCGTGGACCACACAGTATCTGGACAACCTGTTTGCGTTTGAATGGGTGCAGACCAGAAGCCCTGGAGGGGCTATTCAGTGGATACCGGCGGACGGTGCTGCTGCGGACCTGGTGCCGGACGCGCATGATCCATCCAAGCGGCATGCGCCGATCATGTTCACCACGGATTTGTCGCTGAAGTTCGATCCCAGCTATCGCGAGATTTCGAAGCGCTTTCAGCAGAATCCGAAAGAGTTTGAACTCGCCTTCGCCAAAGCCTGGTTCAAGCTGACCCATCGCGACATGGGCCCACGCGCCCGCTATCTCGGCGCCGGAGTCCCGAACGAGGAACTGATCTGGCAGGACCCGGTCCCCGCCGCTGATTACCAGCTGATCGACGCAGAGGACGTCGCGCTGCTCAAAGCCGAAATTCTTGCATCGGGGCTGAGCATTCCGGACCTCGTCGAGACTGCCTGGGCTTCCGCCTCAACGTTCCGAGGTACCGATCTGCGCGGCGGCGCCAACGGGGCGCGGATTCGCCTTGCGCCGCAGAAAGACTGGCCTGTGAACAATCCGGCTGAGCTGGCCAAGGTGCTGAGCACGCTTGAGCAGATCCAGCAGGACTTCAACAGCGCCCAGTCCGGCGCAAAGCAGGTATCGCTGGCTGACATCATCGTGCTGGGCGGCTCCGCCGCAGTCGAGCAGGCGGCAAAGAATGGCGGGCATGATGTAGTGGTCCCGTTTATCCCGGGACGCACCGACGCGTCTCAGGCGCAGACCGATGTAAAATCGTTTGCCGTGCTCGAGCCGACTGCTGATGGGTTCCGTAATTACTTCGGCCCCGACAACAGCAGATCACCCGCAGAAATGCTGGTCGATCGGGCAAACCTGCTGACCCTGACTGTTCCTGAAATGACTGTGCTGGTTGGCGGCATGCGGAATCTCAACGCAAATACAGGACAATCTGCGCATGGCGTGTTTACCGACCGGCCCGGCACGCTGAACAATGATTTCTTTGTCAACCTGCTGGACATGTCCACGGTATGGAGCAAGTCTTCCACGACCGCGGGCGTGTACGAGGGCCGAGATCGCGCGACTGGCGAACTCAAATGGACCGCTACCTCCGTCGATCTGATTTTCGGATCAAATTCGGAGTTGCGGGCTGTGGCGGAAGCCTACGCAGCTAACGACGGACAGGAGCTGTTTGTGCTGGAC
>JBATKC010000156.1:0-5495 GCA_049669065.1 Gammaproteobacteria bacterium | reverse complement strand
GCGCTGGCAGCCGCGGACGACCCAGATCGGCCAGCCGGTCCACACCCGGGAACCCCTTGACCGCCCGCGCCGGACGCGAACTGTCCGGCTTCAGGATGGCGATGACCCGGGCGATACCGTAGCTGTGGGCCGCGCGCAGCACCGGCAGACTGTCGTCCACCAGCGCGGTTCGCGCAGGATCAAAGGGCTCGATCGCGCGCAAACGCTCCCAGAATGCCAGGTCCTCCTTTGGCCGACCGATGTCGTGAGACGAATGCAGTGCATCGAGAAAACGCTGCAGGCCGGTACGCCGCAGCTTGAGCTTGAGTGTGGCCGGATGGGCATTGGTGACCAGCACCAGCCGCTTGCCTGCCTGGCGCACAGCCTGGAGGAAATCCGGGACCTCAGGCAGGAAATCGATATGATCCCTGACCTCCTCCTTGAGTCTGACGATGTCGATACCGAGTTCGCGGCTCCAGTAATCGAGACAGTACCAGTCCAGCGTCCCGCGTTTGCGCGCGAATTTTGGCAGCAGATGGCGATGGGCCTCGGCCAGACCGATGCCGCGGAGCTCACTGAAACGCCTCGGTACCAGCTCCTGCCAGAAGAAATTGTCGAAACGCAGGTCCAGCAGGGTGCCGTCCATATCCAGCAGGACCGTATCCACCGACTCCCAGTCGAAGTGTGCGCCGTCAATCAGACTCATGGCGAGGTATCATATAACGCTCTTTTGACTACTGGAGCCTGCCATGCGCCATGACCCGGCCGTGCTGCTGAAACCCGTCGTCGCCATCGCCCGCGAAGCCGGCGCCCGCATCCTCGAGATCTACAAGGGCGAATTCGAGGTGACCGCCAAGGCGGACGATTCGCCACTGACCGCCGCCGACATGGCATCGCATCGCGCCATCATGGCCGGACTGCGGCAGCTGACACCGGAGGTGCCGATATTGTCCGAGGAATCCGCTGAGGTGTCGTTCGAGGAACGCGCCAGCTGGGACGAATACTGGCTGGTCGATCCGCTCGACGGCACCAAGGAATTCATCAAGCGGAACGGTGAGTTTACGGTCAACATCGCGTTGATCCAGGGTCATCAGCCGGTCTTGGGCGTGGTCCACGTCCCGGTCAAGGACACCGACTACTACGGCGCCCCGGGCACGGGTGCATTCCGCTGCGTCGCCGGCGGCATCGAAGAACCGTTGCGCGTGCAGCCGCTGAAGGATGGGCCGATCCGCGTGGTCGGCAGCCGCTCTCACCGTGGCGCGTCGCTGGATGCCTACCTCGAGCGCCTCGGCGATCACCAGATGGTGCCGATGGGCAGTTCTCTCAAGCTGTGTCTGGTCGCTACCGGAGAAGCCGATGTCTACCCGCGTCTGGGCCCGACCTGTGAATGGGACACCGCCGCCGCCCAGGCGGTAGTGGAGTCCGCGGGCGGACAGGTGGTCGATACCGACGGCGCAGCCCTGAGATACAACGCCAAGGCGGAGTATCTGAATCCGTTCTTTATCGTATTCGGCGACACATCCAGAGACTGGACGACTTATGTCGAACGGCACGACGCGTGATGCGCCGCAATAGTGAGCGCCAGGGCTGGCGTCTCGTTGCAACCTTGTCTAATCTGTCGGAGATGGATCCGAATCCCGGGTCTACCAGCGTAGCACCGGCCCTCCGGACCGATATGGAGATATAGACCGATGAGCGACCATGGCTGACAACGTGGATACCCAGCTCTTCAGCAATACTTACAAACTCAAAGAGTTACGGGTTGAGCATCGCGATCTGGACGACGTCATCGACCGCCTGTCATGTGACCCCAGCGTCGACCAGTTAGAACTCAGAAGGCTCAAAAAACGCAAGCTGCAGATCAAGGACCAGATCGCGAGACTCGAAAGCTCGCTGATCCCTGATCTGAACGCCTGAACCGAGCGGCGACCCGGGCCGCAATCCACTCAGGCCGGACCCGATCGGGTCCGGAGCCGATTTCCTGCAAGATCGATCAGCCGGCCGCCGGCCGCTGCTGCTGGAGTTTTGCCGGCAGGATCCAGGTGGCGATCGCGGGCAACAGCAGGATCGCGCCCAGCATGTTCACCAGGAACATAAAGGTCAGCAGGATGCCCATGTCGGCCTGCAGCTGTAGCGGCGAGAACACCCAGGTGAAGACGCCGATAGCCAGAGTGATGCCGGTGAACACGACCGCCGCGCCGGTCACCCGCAGGGCGTGGAAATAAGCTGTGCTGACGTCCTCGCCGCGCTGCAGGTAATCCTGGAAGCGGCTGTAGATGTAGATGCCGTAGTCGACGCCGACACCGACACCGAGCGCGACGACCGGCAGGGTATTCACCTTCAGACCGATCAGCAGGAAGCTCATCAGCGCATAGGCCAGCAGCGACACCAGACCCAGCGGTATCACGATACACAGGACCGCGCGGATCGAGCGGAAGGTGAGCCAGCACATCAGGATCACCGCCGAGAATACGCCGATCAGGATCGGGAATTGTGCCGCCGAGACTTCCTCATTGGTCGCGGCCATGACGCCGACGTTGCCGGTGGCCAGGCGGAATTCGGCGCCTTCCACCGGGTTAGCCGCGCGATAACGCTTGACCTCATCCACGACCCGGTCGATCGTCTCCGCCTTGTGGTCCTCGGTGAACATCATCACCGGCATGGCGCTGCATTCCCGGTTGAGCAGGCCGGTGCTGGTCTCGACCCGCGCGCCGGACTGCACCAGTACCTGCTGATTGCGCGACAACACGCGCCACTTGGGGTAGCCCTCATTCCAGCCGGCGTTGACGATCTTCAGGATCTGCGGCAACGCGATCACGTCCTTGATGCCCTCGACATTGCGCATGTTCCAGGCGAAACGATCCATCGCGTCCATCTTGTCGTAGTCGATGCAGCCGTCGGGGCCGGTCTCGAAGATCACCGAAATCAGATCGACGCCGATCGAGAATTTCTCCGTCACCGTGCGGCTGTCGACGTTGTAACGGGAATCGGGTCTGAGTTCGGGCACGCCGGTCTGCAGATCGCCGATCTTGACGTCGCTGCCCTTCCAGGCGCCGAACACAAACAGACCACCAGCGATGATGATGATCACCAGCGCGGTGGGCCGCTGTGAGACCCTGGCCAGACCCTGCCACATCGGAGCCAGCTGCTCGGCGCGGGCATGCAGCCTGGCCTTGTAGCCTTCGTCCATGGTGATTCCAGAGGCCAGCACCGGCAACAACACCAGGTTGGTCATGATGATGGCCGCGACGCCGACGCTGGCGCCAATCGCCATCTCCTGGATGATGCCGACATCGATCAGCAGGATGGTGACAAAACCGATGGTGTCGCTGGCCAGCGCGATAAAGCCGGGCACCAGCAGACGGCGGAAGCTGGCCCGCGCCGCCTCCTCGCAGGTACAACCGTGCTCGGACATCTCGCTGCCAAAGGCGCTGATCATCTGCACGCCATGGCTGACGCCGATCGCGAACACCAGGAACGGCACCAGCAGGCCCATCGGGTCGATACCGAAATCCAGCAGCGGCAGCATGCCCAGCTGCCAGATCACCGCGAGCACCGAGCAGGTCAGCGGGATGATGGTCAGCTTGATCGATTGTGAGTAGATATAGACCAGCACCGCGGTGATCAGCAGCGCGACGATAAAGAACAGCCCGACCCGGGTGGCACCATCCTTGATGTCGCCGACGACTTTGGCGAAGCCGATAATATGGATGCCGATGTCTTCGTCCTGGAACTCGTCGCGGACGCTCTCCTCCAGCAGCCTGGATACCTCGAAATAATTCAGCTTCTCGCCGGTATCCGGATTGATCTCGAGCAGATGGGCGCTGACGATCGCGCCGGAGAAATCGTTGGCCACCAGGCGGCCGACGATGTTCGCCTTGAGGATATTCTCCCGCACCTTGGCCAGGCCTTCGGGGGTCGGCGCGAAATCGGCATCGATGACGTTGCCGGCTTCGATACCGTCCTCGACGACCTCCAGATAACGCACGTTGGGCGTATACAGCGACATGACCTTGGGCCGGTCGACGCCAGGGATAAAAAACACCGCGTCGGTGACGTTCTTCAGCGTCTCGAAGAACTTCTCATCGAACATATCGCCGTCTTTTGCGACCACGGCGACCAGCACCCGGTCGGCACCACCAAACTGATCGAAGTACTGGCGGAAGGTCTGCATGTACTCGTGCTTGGTCGGCAGCTGTTTGCTGTAGGCCGTGTCGATCCGCAGCTGGGTGGCGGCGGTATAGGCCATAAAGATGGTCATCAGGATAAAAAACCCGATCACGATCTTGCGGTTGTTGAAGATCAGTCCTTCGATGCGGCGTACGATGGCTGCGTCACTCATATTCTTTCCTTCCGCACCCCGGAGTCCCGGTCATCTGCGCTTCGTGTCGATCGGTTCGTGTGCGGCTGGCCGGGCATCAAAACTCGCCCGCTTTGAGCTTTGTCAGGCCGGCCTCTCCGTATAGCAACAGCCCACCATCGGCCAATGGCATCGCGCCCATCAGCGCCTTTCGGTTCGACTGCTGAACCAGCTCGAAGCTCTCGCCGCCGTCGCGGCTGACCAGCAAGGTCCCGGACATGCCGACCACCGCAAGGCCGCCTTCCGCGAGCCCTGCGGCGCCATTAAGCGAGGTCTCGACGCCGGAGTCGAGTTGATCCCAGTTCTCCGCGTCATCCCGGCTGCGGAATACGTGCCCGCGCAGACCGGTCACGTAGAGTTCGTCATTGTCCGTCACCGTCGCGCCGAAAAACGAGCCCGGATAGAACGACGGCATCAGCGCCCAGCTGGCGCCGCCGTCATCGGAGCGATAGATGTTGCCGGCTTCCGCCGCGATAAACAGGTGGCCCTGCGCATCGCTGACGATCACGTTGAGATGGAAGTCGGCCGGCAGGTCCTCGTCTTCCCAGAATGCGTCATTCTCGTCGCTGACCTCATCGTCGTCGTCTTCGACGACCGTCTCCTCGGCCGCGGCGCCGAACTCCACTGTATCCAGCACGCTCTCTTGCCAGGTGTCACCGCCATCATTGCTGACGATCATCGCCCCATAGGCGCCGACGGCCATGCCGTTGCTGGCGTCAGCGAACCAGACGTCGAACAGCGGCTGCTCCAGCTCGGGCGCGAAGTTGGTCACCGTCCAGCTGTTACCGCCGTCAGTAGTCTTGAGCACGATGGAATCGTGGCCGACGACCCAGCCAAGATCTCGGTCATGAAAGTAGACCGAGGTCAGTACCGCCCGGGTGGGGGCGTTCGATTGCTTCCAGCTGTCACCGGCATCGTCGCTGATCAGGATGATGCCGCGCTCGCCCACCGCGACGATATGACCGTCGATGCTGACCGCATCCATGATCAGCGCATTGGACGAAGCCAGCGGGGCCATATACGCCGGGTCTGGCGCGTCCTGAGACCAGCCCGGCCCGGCCATCAGCATAAGCGCCAGCAACACCCCTGCCCGGGGCAAACAGAAACCTTGGATTGATTTGATCATGCTGCAACAAGTCCGACGGGTGATGAGGAC
>JBATKC010000155.1:0-2728 GCA_049669065.1 Gammaproteobacteria bacterium | reverse complement strand
GCTTGGCCCTGCGCTAAGTTTCATATAATTCAATGACTTAATGCTGTTTCTGGCATACAGAGGCTCTCCGGTATTTCTTTTTTGTACAGGTTTTGTATAATTTCAGCCCCTCACCAGTCGGCGATTGAAAACATCGCAGTGGCCACGATGGCGTGCAGAGGCTCAATTGAACAGCAAACAGTCCAGGTCCGATGATGGTGATGCCCCGGTACGATCGGAGCTTTACCCGATCGGCACCATCGCCAGCCTGACCGGTGTCAAACCGATCACCCTGCGCGCCTGGGAGCGCCGCTACGGGATGATCGAACCCGTGCGGACCTCCTCCGGGCGCCGCATGTACACCCGCGAAGATATAGACCTGATTAATCGGGTCGTTGCCATGCTCGATCGCGGCATGCGTATCGGCCAGGTCAAAGCAGAGCTGGAGGCTCAGGATCGTCGCGAGCAGGGGATCAATGGCGATAGCGGAGATCCGAGTACGGCTTTACGCCGCCGCATGACCACCGCGATCATCCGTTTCGATGAAGACGCGCTGGACGACGCCTACAACGAAGCCCTGTCGCTCTACTCTGTCGACATCGTCACCCGCGATGTGCTGACGCCGATGCTTGTCGCGCTGGGCGAACGCTGGCGCGCTGGCATCGGAAGCATCGCCGAAGAACATTTTTTCGGCTTCTATCTGCGTAACAAGCTCGGCGCCCGCTTCCATCACCGTTCACGCGGCGACCATGGTTCCCGCCTTCTGGCGGCATGCCTGCCCAACGAACAACACGAAAACGGACTCCTGCTGCTGGCCCTGGCGCTGCACGAGCGCGGCTATCGGATGGTGCTGCTGGGTGCCAACATGCCGTTGGAGGAGATCCCGGCGGCTACCCTTCAGGCCCGCTGCGACGGTGTGGTCTTGTCCGGCTCGCTGGATCCGTCGGCGGAGCTGCTGGCGGTGCAGCTGCCCCGCGTCGTCGCCGAGAGCACTGTACCGATCATCGTCGGTGGCAGCGCCTCGGTGCGTTGCCATGACATGATCCAGGCCGCCGGCGCGGAGCCGGTCGGGGATGACCTGGAAAAAGGCATCCAGCGCATCGAAGCGCTGCTCGAACGCAGGCCGGCGGATTCCGGGTCCGGCACCGAGGCTAGCAACATATGAGTACGCCTCACGATCAATCGGGCTCGTGCTCCAGCGGCATGGGTCAGATCGGGCCCAGGATTCGGTGCTTGCGCTTCACGGCGCCTTCACACCGGCACCACACCGGCTTCACGGGCGCAGGCGCACACTCTGGCAAGAAGATTTGGATAGACAGCCCATTCCCGGTAACAGGGCCTGACAGCTGACAGACCGATGGCCGCTCTGGCGAGGATCTCCCACAGCGGTCACGAAACAGGATCCGGGCGATAAAGGAAACGAGGTAAAAAGTCGATGAATATTGCAAACACCCGGGCAATCGAATGGACGGAACTGGGCAGCTTTGTCCCGGACCCGGTCATCCGGCATGGAATCCGTCGCCTCCTCCGGCAGCGGCTTGTGGATATCGAAGCCGGCGACTGCGAGCGGGCGGCCGCGATCGAGAAGGATTTCGTGGACCTGATGGACCGCTCGGAGGTCGCGCCGGTCCCTCATCTGGCCAATGAGCAGCACTACGAAGTTCCCGCGGAGTTTTTCGGCGAGGTGCTCGGTCGCCATCGCAAATACAGCTCTTGCTATTGGCCCGAAGGCGTCTCTGATCTGGATTCGGCCGAGGGCGCCGGTTTGCGACTGACCTGTCAACATGCCGAACTCGCCGACGGCATGGACATCCTCGAGCTGGGCTGCGGCTGGGGCTCGCTGACGTTGTGGATGGCCGAGCATTACCCAAACAGCAACATCACTGGCGTCTCGAACTCGAGCAGTCAGCGCGACTACATCCTGGCGACGGCGCGTGAGCGCGGCCTGAACAATATCGGCGTGCTGACCCGGGATATGAACGACTTCCAGATCGATCAGCGCTTCGATCGCGTGGTCTCGGTAGAGATGTTCGAGCACATGCGTAACTACCGCGAGCTGTTCTCTCGCGTGCATGACTGGCTGAAAGTGGACGGCCGCTTCTTCATGCATATTTTCTGTCATCGCTCGACCCCCTATGAATTCGTCGATCGCGGGCCAGGCGACTGGATGAGCCGCCACTTCTTCTCCGGCGGCATCATGCCTAGTGACAACCTGCCGCTGTTTTTCCAGGACCGTCTCAGACTGGTGTCGCGCTGGCGCTGGAGCGGCGAGCATTACGAAAAGACCGCCAACGCCTGGCTCGACAATATGGATCAGCGGCGCGAGCGGGTGATGCCGGTACTCGCCAGGACCTATGGCGAGGAGGAATCCGCTCGCTGGTGGATGCGCTGGCGGATGTTTTTTATGGCCTGTGCCGAGCTCTTCGGCCATCGCGGCGGACAGGAGTGGCTGGTTGGCCACTATCTGTTCCAGCGTCAATCGGACTGAGGAGAAAAAACTATGCAGATTCTAATCAATATCGTCGCGTTCAAGATCGGCTGGCTGGCCTGCGTGTTGGGCGGCGCCCACGGCATGCCGCTACTGGGCACGCTTATCGCAGTCGCCATCGTCGGCGCCCACATTGCGCGCTCCGGACAGCCACGCAACGAACTGATGCTGGTGCTGATCGCCGGCGCCATCGGTGCCGTTTTTGATTCCGGCCTGGCCGCCAGCGGCTTGCTGATCTACAGCTCGGGCACGCTGTTTGCC
>JBATKC010000154.1:0-5066 GCA_049669065.1 Gammaproteobacteria bacterium | reverse complement strand
GCCACAGAGTTTTGTCGCCAGTGCGGGATCGCCAAGCAGGTCGGCCAGGCCATAGTCGCGGTCCTTGGCCTGGAACAGGCGGTCGTCGGCAGCGAGCCCGGCCTGGCTTACGGTGCCGTCCACCGGCGAAGCGAGCGCCCGCGGCGATCCCGGCATCGGGCGGGCATCTGGATTGAGGGCCCGGGTAAAAAAGGCATTGAAGGTCGGATAGGCCGTGGCGTCGGCTATGGCCGCGTCACTCATATCGACACGGAAGCCGCGCACAAACGCGCGGATCAGCAGATTCTTGAACCATCGTGCCTGCACTCGTGTGACCCGATGCACGAGACGCGACAGACCATGCTGCGGCAGCAGATACTGGAGCAGGACGAAGAGCCGATCCTTCATCGCCGGCGGCCGTCAATGATCATGCTGATGATCGGCTGCTTGCGGGCCGCGCCGTACCGGCGCCGCAAACGCCAGTTGCGTGCCGTCGGCGAAGCGGAACTCCAGATTGACCTGTTCGTCTTCGCCAAATGATCGCGCCGGACCGTGGAGCATCAGGTGCCTTGCACCGGGTTCGAACACTGCCCGCCCGCCTGGCGGGATCGTCAGCGCTGGTTCGGCGATCATCCGCGCGACGCCGTCCACGATCTCGGTCCGATGCACCTCGACGCTGGCGAAGTCTGGCGACGAGACCGCCACCAGTTCCAGCTGCCGGGCGCCGGGATTCTCCAGCACCAGGTAACCTGCCATCATCCCTGCATTGGGCGGCGCCAGACGGACCCATGGATCTTCGACCCGGGCGGCGCGCTCCTCGGATTGTGGACCGCACGCGGCCAGAAAAAATGCCAGCGCAAGGAGTGTGGCGCGCACCCGATATTGCCCATCGTGAGCGTATCTCATCCGCGCGTACTCACTATCTGACGATATTCCCGGTCCAGCTCGGCGACCCCGTGAGGGGTACTGAATATCGCGGCCAGCCGACCTGCTGGATCGATCAGGAAAACCGATGCAGTGTGTTCCACCGTATAAGCCTCTCCGTTCGCCCCCGGTGTATAGGCGAAAGCGACACCGAGCCCTCGGGTCAGGGTCAGGACCTCGCCCATCTCTCCGGTGACGCCGACAAAATCCGGATTGAAGAACGGCACGTAAGCCGACAATTTCTCCGCCGTGTCGCGCATCGGATCCACCGAAATCATCGTGATCGTCGGCTGTGAGGCGAGGGGCAGGTCTTGCAGCGACTGGGCGAGGCCGGCCAGCGTGTTGAGCGTGGTCGGACAGACATCCGGACAGTGGGTAAAGCCGAAAAACAGCAGTGTCCATCGCCCTTCAAATCTCGCCGGCCCGAACGGCTGCTGCTGATGATCCGTCAGCAGGAAGTCGGGCAGCGTCCTCGGCGCTTCCAGCACCAGGGCACGGACGTCCGCCGCAGTGCTCGCGGGCGTTCCCTGTAGAGATCTGGCCAGCGTCATCCCGGCCGCGGCAGCCAGCACGGCGACAAGCGCAAAAACGATCAGGCGAATGGGCTTTTTCATAGCCGCCTATTATCCCACACGCTGCCTGTGCGGTCAGGTATCATGCGGCCCTGTGCGCCGGCGCGGTCCGGCATCATCGACACGGACAATGGAAGAGACCGAAGGGCTGGTGACAGTGACCGATTTCGTGCGCTGGGGCGCAAGCCGTTTTGTCGCCGCCGGTCTGCATTACGGTCACGGCACGGCTGATCCGGTCGATGAGGCGCTGTTGCTGGTCGCCCATGGGCTGCATCTGCCGTTGCCGCTCCCGGCAGAATTTCATCATGCCCGCCTGACCGTTTCCGAGCGGCCACGGATCGCAGCGCTGATCGAACGCCGGGTGACCGAGCGTTGTCCGGCGGCCTATCTGACCGGCGAGGCGTGGTTCGCCGGTCTCTCATTTGTCGCAGACGGGCGCGCGCTGGTGCCGCGCTCGCCGATTGCAGAACTGGTCGAGGAAGGGTTTGCCCCCTGGGTCGAGCCCGCCGCCGTGGAGCGGGTGCTGGATCTGTGCACGGGCAGCGGTTGTATCGGTATCGCCTGCGCAAAGTACCTGCCCTGGTGCCGCGTGGATCTGGCGGATATTTCCGCTGAGGCGCTGTCGCTGGCGCGAGAGAACATCGAGCGCCATGGGCTGCGCGAACGGGTCCGCGCGGTGTCCAGCGATGTGTTTGCCGGGTTGGGCGGCCGACGCTACGACGTGATCGTCAGCAATCCGCCGTATGTGGCCCAGGCCGAGTACGAGTCGCTGCCTCGCGAATACGCGCACGAACCGGGGCTGGGTCTGCTGGCCGGCGCCGACGGGCTCGAAATAGTGCGCAGAATATTGTCTGATGCGCGCACCCATCTGCGGCCCGGCGGTATCCTGATTGTCGAGGTGGGCAGCGCGGAGCATGCGCTGGTCGAGGCATTCCCGGATCTGCCCTTCACCTGGCTGGACTTCGAGCGTGGTGGTTCCGGCGTATTCTTGCTCAACCGCGACGATTTGCCAGGAGGCTGACGATGTCGGGCAATACCTTTGGCAAGCTGTTCACCGTGACGTCGTTTGGCGAAAGCCACGGACCGGCACTCGGTTGCATCGTGGACGGCTGTCCGCCGGGGCTGCCGCTGACCGAAGATGATCTGCAGCAGGACGTGGAGCGCCGCCGGTCCGGCAAGTCCCGCCATACCAGCCAGCGCCGCGAGCCTGATCAGGTACGCATCTTGTCGGGGGTATTCGAGGGGCGCACCACCGGCGCGCCGATCGGGCTGCTGGTCGAGAACCAGGATCAGCGATCGCGGGACTATGAGAAGATAAAGAACGTATTCCGGCCCGGCCACGCTGACTATACCTATGCGCAGAAATACGGCTTCCGCGATTATCGTGGCGGCGGCCGTTCTTCGGCGCGGGAAACGGTGATGCGAGTGGCTGCCGGCGCTATCGCCCGACGTTATCTGCAGCGACAGCTCGGGGTCGAGATACGGGGCTATCTGGCGCAGCTGGGGCCGCTGGCGCTGGAGCCGGTCGATCTGGAGAGCGTGGACGACAACCCGTTTTTTTGCCCCGATCCGACCCGTGTCGCTGAACTCGAGGCCTTTATGGATGCGCTCCGCAAGGAAGGCGACTCCATCGGCGCCCGGGTCAATGTCATCGCAACCGGCGTACCTCCAGGACTCGGCGAGCCGGTGTTCGACAAGCTCGATGCTGATATTGCCCATGCCATGATGGGGATCAACGCGGTCAAGGCAGTAGAGATCGGGGACGGTTTCCTGGCCGTGGCGCAAAAGGGCACCGAGCATCGTGACGAGATCACGCCGGACGGATTCCGCTCCAACCATGCCGGCGGCACGCTCGGCGGTATCTCGTCGGGTCAGGCGATCCGCGTCAGTATGGCGATCAAGCCCACATCCAGTTTGCGGCTGCCCTGCGACTCGGTCGATGTCAGCGGTGCGCCGGTCACCGTGGTGACGACGGGTCGCCATGATCCCTGCGTCGGTATCCGCGCCACGCCGATCGCGGAGGCGATGCTGGCGCTGGTGCTGATGGATCACTATCTGCGGCATCGGGCACAGAACGCGGATGTTGAGTCTGCCACGCCGGTGATCCCCGGTTGAAGAATACCGGCGCATGACGATCACGGAGCAAGGTCAGATGTCAAAGAAGTTCTCTGTAGCGGTACTCGGCGCGACCGGCCTGGTCGGGGAGGCCATGCTGTCGATCCTGGAGCAACGCAAATTTCCGCTGGCGCAACTCTACGCGTTGGCCAGCGAGCGATCCGCCGGCAAATCGATCCGCTCCAGCGGCCGCCAGCTGGTGGTCCAGGATGTTGCCAAATTCGATTTCTCCAGGGCGGATATCGGGCTGTTTTCTGCCGGCGCCTCGGTTTCGGAAATCTACGCGCCAAAGGCCGGGGCCGCCGGCTGTGTCGTCGTCGACAACACCTCACGGTTCCGCAATGAAGCCGATATACCGCTGGTAATTCCGGAGGTGAATCCCGAAGCGATCGCCGGCTATACCGCTCGCAATATCATCGCCAATCCGAATTGTTCCACCATCCAGATGCTGGTCGCGCTCAATCCGATCCATCGCGCGGTCGGGATCGAGCGGATCAATGTCGCCACCTATCAGGCGGTGTCAGGCGCTGGCCGCGGGCTGGTGGAGGATCTTGCATCCCAGACGGCGCGGCTGCTCAACGGGATGGCGATAGAAAATCCGACGACGCCAAAGCAGATTGCCTTCAACGTGCTGCCACAGATCGATACCTTTGAGGAGAACGGCTACACCCGCGAGGAGATGAAGATGGTCTGGGAGACGCGGAAGATCCTCGGCGATGCGGAAATCCAGGTAAATCCGACTGCGGTGCGGGTGCCGGTCTTTTTCGGTCATTCGGAGGCGATACACATCGAGACCCGGGACAAGATCACCGCCGGAGAGGCGCGGCGACTGCTCGAACAGGCGCCCGGCGTCGAAGTACTCGACCAGCCGGAGCCGGGCGGCTACCCTACGCCCGTCACGGACGGAGCGGACCGAGATGAGGTATTCGTGGGGCGGATCCGCGAGGACATCTCACACCCGCGCGGGCTCAACCTCTGGGTGGTGGCCGACAACGTAAGAAAGGGTGCGGCATTGAACAGTGTCCAGATCGCTGAATTCCTTGCGAAAAACTTTCTATAAGTTATATTTAGGCGCTACTTGTAAAGAGCCTTATCAAGATTGTCCGAAGGCACGAACAAAACCGAATGCTGGAGCAGCGGTCCCGCGATGCGGGGGTGCGGGAACAGGGAGTGACGATGGCTCGTAGATTTCGTTGGCTTGGGGTGTTTGCCCTTGCGCTGGTTTCGACCGGCGCCAATTCGCTCGGTCTGGGTGATATCAAGCTCAATTCCTATCTGAATGAACAGCTCGACGCCGAGATTCGGGTGTCCCTGTCTGGCGCCGACGAACTGAACACATTGCGGGTCGATATTGCCCCGCGCGCGGAGTTCGACCGGGCCGGCATTGATCGACCGCTGTTTCTCGACGGCCTGGAATTCGTGGTGGAGCGGACCAGCGGCGATAGCGCGATTATTCGCGTCACCTCGGCTCAGCCC
>JBATKC010000153.1:0-2157 GCA_049669065.1 Gammaproteobacteria bacterium | reverse complement strand
CCGTCACCCTGTCTGGAGGCGGCCGAGCGGCTGCTCGAAACGGACCCTGTGGCGCGGGCGCGCGCCGAAATCGACGCGATCAGGGAGCGCCGTGAGGCGCTGAGCAAAGCGCTGGCACAATCGCCAGCCATCCTCGAGGTCTGGCCCAGCGCCGGCAACTTCCTGCTGGTCCGATGCCGGGATGCGGCGGCGGTGATTGCGGCCTGTAGCGAGGCCGGTCTGCTGATCCGGGATTTCAGCCGGGTGCCGGATCTCGAGGGTTGCGTGCGTATTACAGTCGGCGAAGCCTCGCACCATGCGCGGCTGCTGACCGCGATCGGCGCCTGTGTGCCGGAGGTGCGGCATGGTTAGGACACGGGTGGCCTTTCTTGATCGCGACGGGACGCTGATCGAGGAGCCGGAAGATTTTCAACTCGACGCGTTGCACAAGGTGCGATTGGTGCCGGATGTCATGCCTGCGCTGATGCGTCTGCGCGATGCCGGTTATCGACTCGTACTGGTCAGCAACCAGGATGGACTGGGCAGCGAGTCTTTTCCCGAGCCGGACTTCCGTCTGGTCCACGATTTTTTTGTCGGGCTGTTTGCGTCTCAGGGCATCCGTTTTGACGCTGAGTTTATCTGCCCTCATTTCGAACAGGACGGCTGTGCCTGCCGCAAGCCGCGCACCGGTCTGCTGACGCGTTATCTGGCTGCCACTGATCTGGACCTGGAGCGCAGCTGCGTCGTGGGCGACCGGGAGACGGATCTGGAACTGGCGCAGAATCTTGGTCTGCGCGGTTTCCGCCTCGCTAGTGAAACCGGCTGGACGCAGATCGCCGATGAGATCCTCAGCGGCGCGCGTCGTGCACGGGTACGCCGCAAGACAAAAGAGACCGAGATTCAAGTCAGCGTGGATCTGGTGACCGCGACGCTGATCCAAATCGACACCGGCATCGGTTTCTATGATCACATGCTTGAACAGGTAGCCCGCCACGGCGGCATCGGCTTGTCGGTGAGCTGCCGCGGTGATCTGCACGTGGACGAACACCACACGGTCGAGGATGTAGCCATCGCCTTGGGTCAGTCGCTTAAGGAGGCGCTGGGTGAGAAGCGCGGCATCGGCCGCTACGGTTTTGTGTTGCCGATGGACGAAGCCCGTTCTCAGGTCTCGATCGATCTCTCGGGCCGTCCCTATGCGGTGTTCGAGGGCAGCTTCCCGCGCGCCGAAGTCGGCGGCATGGCGACGGAAATGGTGCCGCACTTTTTCCGCTCCGTGGCCCACAGCCTTGGCGCCGCGATCCACGTCAACGTGCGCGGCGACAACGTCCATCACATGGTGGAGTCGGCGTTCAAGGGTTTTGGCCGCTGCCTGCGTCAGGCGGTGGCCGCCGAGGGTGCCGAGGTGCCCTCGACCAAGGGCGTGCTGTGAGCCGGGGATCGTGACTATTGCCATCATCGACAGCGGCGGCGCCAATATCGCCTCGCTCAGATTCGCGCTACAGCGTCTCGGCGCCGAGTCCGTATTGACCCGCGACCCCCGGGTGCTCGAATCTGCCAGCCATATCCTGTTGCCGGGCGTCGGCGCGGCCGCCGACGCGATGGTCCGGCTGCGCGAATCGGGACTGGACGCGGTGATCCCGCGTCTGACCCAGCCGCTGCTCGGCATCTGCCTGGGCATGCAGCTGTTGTTTGCGGACTCCGCCGAGGGCCAGGTCGCCTGTCTCGGCATCATCGATCAAGGGGTAAGACCGCTGGCCGGCGGTCCGGGTCTGAGCATCCCGCATATGGGCTGGAACCAGATCAAACGCAGCGGTGACTGCCCGCTGATCGATGGTCTGGACGATGGTGAGTATTTCTATTTCGTCCATAGCTATGCTGCGGATCCGGGTCCGGCGACGCGCGCGACCAGCGAACACGGCGTGGCGTTCAGCGCGGTTGTCGGACGCGATAATTTTTACGGGACCCAGTTCCATCCCGAACGCTCGGGCCGGGCCGGCGCCGCGGTACTGCGAAATTTCCTGGAGTTGAAATGATGGAACTGATCCCTGCTATCGACCTGAAGGACGGTGGCTGTGTGCGCCTGTTCCAGGGTCGCTTCGATGCCGTCACCGAGTATCCGGCCGACCCGGTGTCGCTGGCGCTGCGTTATGCCGCGCTCGGCGCGCGCTGGGTCCATTG
>JBATKC010000152.1:0-1629 GCA_049669065.1 Gammaproteobacteria bacterium | reverse complement strand
GTCGTAATACACCGCAACACCCCGCGGCAGCGCGCCGGCGCGCGCCAAAGCGTAGAGACCCACGCCCTCGCCACGTGGCAGCAGGGTCGGAGGGATACCGGCGGCCAGAGCGTCGGTGACGATACCGGCTCGCAGCACGTGGTGCCGTTCGCCGAGAGTCGGGTCCTGGCCGTCGATCACCAGGCCCATCTCATCGATACGCAGGAACGGGTTGGGGCTGCCCGGCGGGATCCAGCCGAAGCCAAGACGGGCGCGGGCCTGTCCGAAGTCGGCCAGCGTGCGGGCGTCGAAGTCCTCCGGCGCGGTGCCGAACGACCGCGGGAAACCCTCGACGATCACCGGCGCACCCGGGGTCAAGGCGGTGGTGTCCAGGGTGCCTGTATCGACTTCGTAGTCGGTCGGATCCGCGTCGAAATCGGGGCTGATACCGGTGCCGGAGAAATCGAACAAGGATATATTGCGGCGGCTCATACGCTGCAGGTCCATCGTCAGATACTCAGGCTGGGACTGGTTGACCGTACCCGCGGCGGTGGAGAACAACATGCGCGCGATCTTCGCCTCGATCGTCAGTGGGCCCTCAGCTGGCTCGGTCAGGTGGCCCAGCACCCGCAGCCGCTGTCCCGGGGAGATCGCATCGATATCGAGCGCCTGGTCGCTGCCGCGATGTTTGTAGACCCGCGTCTCAGGTGTCAGCGTCACGCTGACACGATCCCGGTAGATGCCAACGCCGCCGCCGATCCGCTCCACCACCACGCCATGCAGCGTGAGCTGGCCGTCTTCGCGTGACAGCACCACACCGCGGGCCGCGTCATATTGTGTCCCAGGTACGCTGTCGCCCGCGAACACCTCGACCGCGCGGAATATGCGGCGGTTGCGCTCCATCACACCGAGAGTCAGCGTCGGCGTGCCCGGGCCCGACGCACCCAGTGCGCGCAAGCCTTCATCGCTGGGATAGGGCTGGCCGTCGACTTCGAAGCGCGTGTCCGCATCAGTGACGATACGCAGGCGGCCGAAATCACCGTCAAGCCGGCGGAACGGACGCAGCGCGATCGTATAACTGTCGTCGGCAAGGTCAACGTCCAGCAGCGGTCCACGTGCGCGGCGTTCCTTCTCGTCAAACAGGTCCGGGTCCGCGATCAGCACGGGCTCCGCAACGACCAGTGGCGGCGATTGCGTGGTATCCACGCTGTTGGTCGCCTCCAGATCGAAGTCCAGGGTGATCCAGCTCGGCAAGCCCGGTGCGACACGCAATGCGCGCGCGCCGATCATTTCAACCTCCGCGGTCACGAGGCCTGGCGGCAGGCCGTCGCCGTCGCGGACATCAGCCGCAACCGCGTTGCCATCTTGCTCTACCAGCACTGTGGCCCCGTCGTAGTCGACGGTGATCGTGCTCGACACGTAGACGCCCGGCGGTACCGTCGCCGCGGTCACGAATTCGGTCAGGTCCACGTATTGGGCGAAGTCCACCCGCGTCGCCAGCGGCAGGGTCTCGACCACCAGCCCGTCCGCACGGGTCAGACTGAGTGAAAGCACATCCAGTTCGTACTGCATGAAGTCGCCTTCAGCGTCAGTCAGGCCAAGATAGACGGTGCCGCAGTCGGCGCAATCCGGCTCCGGTCCGGGCGGGGC
>JBATKC010000151.1:0-2437 GCA_049669065.1 Gammaproteobacteria bacterium | reverse complement strand
GGATGCGGGCGAGCGCATGAGGATAGGGTTCTCCATCGATCAGGAGGATGCGTTTGTCGCCGCCGGTGCTGATCTCGGGGATATAGCGCTGGGCCATGGCGAAGCGGTGCTCGGTGTCGGTCAGTGTTTCGAAGATCACATTGGCGTTGGCGTCGCCGGCCCGCACCACGAAGATGGAGCGGCCACCCATGCCGTCCAGCGGCTTCACCACGATCGCGCCCTGCTCCTCGAGAAAGCGGCGCATCTCGCTCATCGACCGCGTGATCAGCGTTGGCGGGCAGCATTCCTGGAACCACATGGTATAGGCTTTTTCGCTGACGTCCCGCAGGCTGGCGCTACGATTGACCACCAGACAACCGGCTTCCTCGGCCCGGCCCAGCAGATAGGTGGTGTAGACGTACTCCATATCAAAGGGTGGGTCCTTGCGCATCAGGATCACGTCCAGCTCGCCGAGCGCGGACTGTTGCGGTGCATCCAGCCGGAACCAGTCCTTGTGATCATCGCTGACGCTCAAACGCCGCACCCGAGCCCGCAGATGTCCATCCTCGACGAACAGGTCGGCCTGTTCCATGTAGTTGAGCTCCCAGTCTCGCGCCTGGGCTTCCAACAGCATGGCCAGGGTGCTGTCCTTGACCGGTTTGATACTGCCAATCGGGTCCATGACGACGCCGAGGCGGGGCGGTTTTGTGGGCATTCAGTCTCCTCCGGGAGATCAGGTCGCGTTTGATGCCGGGAAGCCAAAAATACGGGCTGCGTAATATAGCAGCATCGCCTCGATTGGCGTCGTCGGGAAAGGGTGATGGGCTGCGTGGCGGCTGCCGCTTCAATATGTTAAAAGGCCTCCCATACAATCGCGCCGTCATGGCCGGCCCGGGACGGGCCCGACAACGACGCGGCGGACGCATTATTGCTCGATCTCGAGGAGGAAGGAGTGGAGAGGGTCAATCCCAAGGATCTGCGCGGGCTCAAAGTGCTGGTCATCGATGACAGCAAGACCATCCGCCGCACCGCAGAGACGCTTCTGTCCCGCGAGGGGTGTGAGGTCTTTACCGCTGTCGATGGCTTCGATGCCCTGTCCAAGATCGCCGATCACCATCCGGACATCATCTTCGTTGACATCATGATGCCCCGTCTGGATGGCTATCAGACCTGCGCTCTGATCAAACACAACAAAGTCTTCAGCAGGACGCCCGTGATCATGTTGTCCAGCAAGGACGGGCTGTTCGATAGAGCCAGAGGACGGATCGTCGGTTCCGAGCAATATCTCACCAAGCCCTTCACCAAGGACGAATTGATCAATGCAATTCACACCCAGCTTGGGGCGCCGGCTACCGCCACCACACACTGAGAACGTCGCAGGAGGATCTGCCATATGGCTCTGGTACTGATCGTCGACGATTCGCCGACCGAGGTTCATGTCATCCGTGGATTTTTGGAGAAGAACGGTTTCGAAACCGACGCCGCTGTTGACGGTAGCGAGGGTCTGGAGAAGGCGCGCAAGCTGAAGCCTGACCTGATCATCATGGACATCGTGATGCCAGGCATGAACGGTTATCAGGCGACTCGTGAGCTGTCCAAGGACCCGGAGACCTGCGCCATACCGGTGTTGATCGTGACCACCAAGGGCCACGAGACGGATCGGATCTGGGGATTGCGCCAGGGCGCGGTCGACTACCTGGTAAAGCCGGTCTCCGA
The DNA here is from genome assembly GCA_049669065.1 of Gammaproteobacteria bacterium. GTDB lineage: Bacteria > Pseudomonadota > Gammaproteobacteria > Steroidobacterales > XN24 > CAMYOC01. The sequence continues at coordinate 742 of JBATKC010000151.1, read as the reverse complement.
GCAGGAGCTGATCGAGAAGATCAAGGCTGCACTGGGTCAATGACCGCCGGGACCGAACAGCACATCTCTCTGCACGAGCTTTGCGGTCAGCCATTCGAGCTGCTCAGGGAGATGGAGCGGCGCGGCCTCAGGGCGGCGTCGGGGGGCGCCGGACAAGGCGCTGAGGAATGGGTCGGTCTTGCGTTCCGGCTCGCTGAGGAAAATTTTGTCGCGCCGCGCGAGGATGTGCGCGAGGTGATGGTTTTCCCGGACACGTACACCAGGATCCCTGGTGCCAAGGAGTGGATAAAGGGGCTCGCCAACGTCCGCGGCCAGCTGGTGCCGGTAGTCGATTTCAAAGCCTTCCTCGGCGGTGGTACGACCCGGATAGGCCGCGACACGCGCCTGATAGTAGTGAATCACCGCGATGTCCCTGCGGGTCTGATGGTGGACGAGGTTTTCGGTTTCCGCCGCTTCGAGCCGGCGCAGCGGGTGGAAGAAACCCCGCAGACGGTGCTGCGCTGCGAGCGCTATCTGCAAGGTGCGTTCAGACAGGACATGGACAACTGGCCGATGTTCAATCTGAACCGACTGGTGGAGAGCCGCCAGTTCCTGCAGGCCGGCGAGAATGAGAATTGACCAGGTCAACAATGACACTTCCGGGTAGGTAACGATGGACGACATGCATTCCGGCGTAAGGCGCATGCCCCTGTTGGGCGCGATCCTTGTCCTGTTGCTCATATTGGCCGGGGCCAGCCTCTAC
>JBATKC010000150.1:0-4537 GCA_049669065.1 Gammaproteobacteria bacterium | reverse complement strand
TGCCTTGACGAGGCAGGGGCCAGCGGCTTTAATACGCGTCCTTCCCCTGTTGGCCAGGTAGCTCAGTTGGTAGAGCAGCGGACTGAAAATCCGCGTGTCGGTGGTTCGATTCCGCCCCTGGCCACCATCCATATTGTTCAAACGACTGGGGGCCGCGTCACCGCGCTGTGCGCCACGGGCCGCAGGTACCGTCTGATTTCCTTCGCGGCGCCACTGAGCTGCCCGAGCCACTGGCTCATCGCAAGACCTGCATCCGAGGCGTTGAAGAACGTCTTACGTATCGTCGGATCCTCGCGCGGGACGGCGAGATCGTCCGGCTGCCCGCCGACTGCCTCACCGGGCTTGAACCTCACCCCCGCCGGGATGTCTACAAAGTGGCGCGGACTCGAGCTACCCGCTACAGTCATCGCTGTTTCCACATTGATCAACCCGGGCTTGAAAGCGATGAAACGAATACTGGCGACGATGCTGAGCTTGTTCTGTATCGCTACCGCGCAGGCCCAGAGCGATCTGCCTTTTGCTGTCGAGCCCGTTGCGGCTTTCGATGAACCCTGGGCCCTGGCGTTTCTGCCGGACGGCCGCATGCTGGTCACGGAAAAGAAAGGCGTGCTGTTTATCGTCACGCAGGATGGTGAAAAGTCCCGGCGTGTCGGTGGCATGCCCGATGTGGATTACGGCGGCCAGGGCGGTCTGGGCGATGTTGCCTTGCATCCGGATTTTGCCAGCAACCGGCTCGTCTACCTGAGCTATGTCGAGGGCGGCCCCGGCGGGACCCGGGGCGCTGCCGTCATGCGCGCGGTGCTCAACCAGACGGACCGCGGCGGTTACCTCTCCGATGCCGAAGTCATCTGGCGGCAATTTCCGAAGCTGATCGGTTACGGCCACTATGGCCATCGTCTCTTGTTTGATCAGGACGGATATCTCTGGATTTCGTCCGGCGATCGCCAGAAGTTCACGCCGGCCCAGGACATGCAGTCCAATGTCGGCAAGATCCTGCGTCTAAGAGACAACGGCTCCGTCCCCGGGGACAATCCCTTCGTCAATTACTTCGATCAAGACCCAAACGTCGACGACGAGGGCGTCTACGGACAGATCTGGTCATTGGGCCACCGCAATCCGCTTGGTATGGCTGTCGATCTTGGCGGACAGCTCTGGGTCATCGAGATGGGTCCGGCCGGGGGTGACGAATTGAACCGGATCGTGCGGGCGGGTAACTACGGTTATCCCATTGTCTCCAACGGTGATCATTACGACGGCCGCGAGATGCCCGATCACGACACGCGACCCGAGTTCATCGCGCCCGTGGCGTGGTGGACGCCTGTCATTTCTCCGGCCGACCTGATTGTCTACAGCGGTGATCTGTTCTCTGACTGGCGCGGCGATCTGCTTGCGCCAGGCCTGTCATCCAAGGCTATCGTCCGGATAAGGATTGATGGCAGTGATGCAAGGGAGGTCGATCGTTACGCCATGGGCGCACGTATTCGCAGTATCGACCAGGGTCCCGGCGGTGAACTCTGGGTGCTGGAGGATGAGCGCGGTGACAGCCAGGGTCGTCTGCTCCGGCTGACGCCTAGCGACTGAACCTCCGCGTATCGCTGGTTCGACCCATTACGCAAGACGGCCAGGTGCCGCGTAGCACAGGGATGGGGCCCAGGGATTGGCGATAGCGGCCGGCCCCTGTCGGACAATCCAGTCAGCCCTCCTCCGAGCCTGCCCCACGCTTTCCTTTAAATGCGAGTGGCAGACCAGACAATAAATAGCCCAAAGAAATAAATAGGACAGGCACCTTGTTACATGAGAACAAGAAAGAATGGACCAGCCACACAGCCAGGATTCCTCAGAGCCGCCATCTAGCGGAGCGGAATAAATGGCCGGTCTCGGCCAATATGTGTCTGTCCTCGGTTTTCCTCTAGGTTTCCTGGTTTTGCCTCTTCACGATTACTGTCATTGATCGGGCAGCTCGTAATCGTTGCGCAGTGAGATGTCGTCGGTGAAGTACTGCACGAACTCCCAGTCGTTGCCGTCAGCATCGTAAAAGTAGACTCGCTTCCTGTGCGGATGATTATTGGGGTATGTCGAGTCCTTGAATCCGGCGGCCGCCAGTCGTTCGCGCAATGCATCAACGTCGTCTACTTCATAACCAAGATGATTAACGCCGGGTCTGCCGCAATACGGTGCCCAGCCTGAATCAGGCTCCTGTTTGGTTTCATTCAGCGCGATGTAAGTCTTGTCCGTGCCAATATGCATCCAGCGAAGGCCGTCCTGGACACTTTCGCTACGCACCTTGAACTCAGGAAATGCGGTCTTCAGAAATCTCACCGCATCATCAAAATGACGAACCTGCAGGTTCGCGTGTTCCATCCGAATCGTCATGATCTTCTCCTCCTGCTGTTGCCAGCAAGAGTGAACCCACCCGGCTATCACAACAACGACATTGCTATTGTAGTAGCAGATTGCTAGTTTACCGACATGGCCGATGTCAAAAGCAATCTCGCCGACAATATTCGTCGCCTCCGTGCAGCGCGCCAGCTCTCGCAACAGCAGCTCGCCAACTTGTCCGGGATCCCGCGTCCGACGTGGGCAAGCCTGGAGACCGGTGCTGCCAACCCGACCCTTGCGGTTCTCAACAAGGCCGCAAATGCGCTCAACGTCTCGATAGAGGAGCTGATCGGACCTCCGCGCAGCGAATTCGAATACGTACCGGCCCACAAAGTGCGGCAGCGCAAGAGACAAGGTGCGATGGTTCGACCCTTGGTGCCGGAGGCGATTGCAGGCATCGAGATCAGCCGAACTGAGCTACGACCGGGCGGTAGCATGGTCGGTATTCCACACAAGGCCGGTACCCGCGAATACCTGACCTGTGAACGAGGAAAAGTAGAGCTTGTCGCGGCAGGTCAACACCATCTTCTTAATGAAGGTGACATGCTGGTATTTCGTGGTGACCAACGCCACTCATACGTCAATCCTGACAAGCGCCAGATTTCCGTCTCTGTCTCGGTGGTTTGCTTCGCGAGCCGCGAATATCTGGGGTCAGAGTAAAAATTCTCCCGCAGGACGACCCGGAGGATATAGTCGAGCCCGTCATGGCACGGGCGATCCAATCGGCGGGCCAACGTCTTTCAGCTCGTTCGATATCGCCTTGCCGTTAAGCGACCCTGTCGAATTGCTGATATTTACTCTGACCCGAATTTTGCCGGGCAGCGGTGCTACCATCGATCCCTTATGAAGCTACCCCGCCTCCGGACTGTACTGCTCGCGCCGCTTGTGTTGTTTGCATTGCTGTATGCGGCTGCGGCGGTCAAGATCGCGCTGGACGACGACCGGATCGCATTACTTGAAGGACCCCCAAAAAATTACGCGGTGGTCGCCATATTCGGGGCGAGTGGAACAGCAGGCGACGGCATACTTAAAGCTGCGCTGGCCAATCCGGAAATCGACAAGATCCATGTCGTCACACGTCGCGCAACACCACGCATCGAAGAAGGAGTCGCCTCGGGCAAAGTCCAGATGACACTGCACATGGACTATCTCGATTACGCGGCGATTGGCGAACAGATCGCGCAGGTCGATGCGGTTTACTGGGCTATTGGAACCAGCTCTTTCGGTGTCGACGAGAAAACCTACGGCATGATACATGTGGATTTCCCGATGCGTTTTGTCGAGGCATGGACGAGCGTCAGCGACAAAGCCGAGATGTCATTTCACTACATCAGCTCCAGCGATATTTCCGAGGACTCGAGCATGATGTGGGCTCGGGAAAAGGTCCGCGCAGAGAGGGCGCTGTTCGACTTCGCCGAGGGATCGAATCTCCGGGTGATCGCTTATCGGCCGGACTATATCGGGCCGACCGCAGAACAGGCGCACATCGGGCAAGAGCTCCTCTACTGGTTCTTCGCCCCGGTCAAAGCGGCGGTAAGAGCGACGCAAATCGGCCAGGCGATGTTCGAAGTCTCAGCACGAGGGGCTCAATTCGAGAACGGTGACCGCCTCGGAACCTGGAGTATTATTCGTTACAGCGATGCGTATGGGCGCCGGCAGTCGCACGCCATTCGCTCGAAGAGCGACTAGGCGAGTTTCTCCAGCAAGGCATCGGCGACGGCTTCCGACGAATCGGAGTTCTGCCCTGTAATCAGCGGGCCATCGACGACCACCTTCGAGTGCCAGTGTTCGGCGCGCTCGAACTTGCCGCCGAGCGCTGCCAATCTGTGCTCCAGCAGGAACGGGGAATCGCGTGAGTATCGCGTGAATGGCGCGTGAATAGGACAGGCGCATGCTCGCATTGGTTTACGACCGCGGCTACTATGAGCCAGTCGCTGGATTGGCAATCTTCCGGAGCCCCCCAATGCCCAAGACAATCGTCGTGTTTGCGGTGCTGTTGATCGCGCTTGGCGTCGGCGCTTTCCTGATGTCTTCCAGCCGTACCGCCCTGCTGCCCGCCTATGTGGGCGGCGCATTGGCGATCGTCGGGGCCCTGGCGATGGGGCTCGCGGGCTTTCGCAAGTACCTGCTGCCGGTCGCCGGGGTCGTCGCACTACTC
>JBATKC010000149.1:0-3055 GCA_049669065.1 Gammaproteobacteria bacterium | reverse complement strand
CCTCTCGCTCGATCTGGACACGGAGATTCCGTGCCACCGACCGCGCCCGCCCCATCCAGCGGCCCAGCGAACGGACCAGACCGGGCAGCTTGTCGGGCCCCAGCACCAGCAGTGCCAGGGTCATGATAAAAGTCAGTTCCCAGAACCCGACGTCGAACACGGTTCAGATACCGTGCTCAACCCTGGCCGGACGAATGCTTTTCGGAAGCCTTGTTCTCGGCGAAGTCCGCGTCTGGCTGACTTTCGCTGCCGGGGATCTGTTTCTTGTCCTGCTCGGCTTCACCCTCGTCCATCGACTTGCGGAAGCTCTTTACCGCGCCGCCCAGATCCGAACCGATCGAGCGCAGACGCTTGGTGCCGAAGATCAGCACCACGATCAGCAGGATGATCAGCAGCTGCCAGAGACTGATACCACCAAAACCCATTTGCGTTTCCTCCGCGGCTGCCGGCCGCATTCCATACCAAGGCGTTTAATCATACGCCAAAGCCAGCGCCGCGCATCAGGAGCGACCACGCTTGCGCGCCCGTGATTCCGGGGGGCTGGCATCGAGCCAGAAGGTAACCGGGCCGTCGTTGACCAGCGAGACCCGCATCTGGGCACCGAAACGTCCTGCGGCTGTTTTTTCGTGGCGTTTCCGGGCTTGTGTCAGCAGGTAATCAAACAGCTCCGCGCCCAGTTCCGGCGGGGCGGCGCGGGTAAAGCTCGGCCGCGCCCCCTTGCGGGTATCCGCGGCAAGCGTGAACTGGGGCACCAGGAGCAATCCGCCTTCGATGTCAGTCAGAGACAGGTTCATGCGCCCGTCCGGGTCGGCAAATACCCGGTAACCCAGCAGCCGGTCCAGCAGGCGATCAGCCTGGGTGGGCGTATCGTCAGGCTCTACGCCCACCAGCACCAGCAGGCCCGGCCCGATCGAGCCTACTTCTTTGTCGGCGACGGTCACCCGGGCTTCCGTCACGCGCTGCAAAAGACCAATCACCGGAATTCTCCAATCAGGCAGGAGTGATAAGGATAATACGGGTCCAAGGTGGCGCCGCGGTTCCCAGCATAGCGCCAATTATGCCGATAGATATGCATTAAAATTCCACAGATATAGATTAATTGGAATAAAGATAGCTACATATTCCCACCAGCGAATATAAATACATAATGTGGTAAAAGATTACCGCCAATGCGGCAAATCTTGCGGAATGAGGGGCAAATACCCCGAAACCGCCCTGATACCGTCACCACTACCCTGCCCCGTTTCGGGCTGCTAGCCTTGACCAAGGTTCGCCAACAAGACAGAACAACGAATCAGGGAGGATCCGTGATGAAGCGTCGTGATTTTCTTGCCGGGCTGGCCGCGGCCGGCGTCGCCGGCTGTGCCAAGACCGAGCAGGCCGGGGACGCTGTCCAGGCGCCAGAAAAGACCTTCGAATGGAAGATGGTGACCACCTGGCCGGCAAACTTCCCCGGTCTCGGCACCGGTGCTGCCGATCTGGCGCGGATGATCCAGGCCGCCTCCGGCGGGCGCATCAGGATCCAGGTATTCGCCGCCCCGGAGCTGGTGCCGGCCTTCGAGGTCTTTGACGCGGTCTCGCGCGGCACGGCGGATATCGGTCATGGTGGCGCCTACTACTGGAAAGGCAAGACCGAAGCCGCACAATTTTTTGCCGCAACCCCGTTCGGGATGAATGCACAAGAACGCAATGCGTGGATGTTCTATGGCGGAGGCGAGGAGCTGTGGCGGGAACTCTATGCGCCGTTCAATCTGGTGCCGGCGGCGGCTGGCAACACCGGCATCCAGATGGGAGGCTGGTTCAAAAAGGAAATCCGCAGCCTCGATGATCTGCAGGGTCTGAAGATGCGTATCCCGGGTCTGGGTGGCGATGTGCTGCGCCGGGCCGGCGGTACCCCGGTCAATCTGCCCGGCGGCGAGATTTTTACTGCGCTGCAGACGGGCAGTATCGACGCCACCGAATGGGTGGGCCCCTACAACGATCTCGCGTTCGGGCTCTATCAGGCTGCCAGCTACTATCACTATCCCGGCTGGCACGAGCCCGGTACGACCCTGGAGGCGATCTTCAACCAGCAGTCGCTCGATGCACTGCCGGATGATCTAAAGGAGATCGTGTTTATGGCCTGCCGGACGGTCAACGGCAATATGCTTGCCGAGTACACGGCCCGCAACCAGGCGGCACTCGAGACACTGGTCAACGAGCATGGCGTGCAATTGCGCCGTTTCCCGGATGATGTGCTGAAGCGATTGAAGGAATTGTCTGACGAGGTGATGGAGGAGATCGCGGCGCGCGATGGGATGGCGCGCAAGATCTACGAGTCCCAGCTGGCCTTCCAAAAACAGGTCAGAAAATGGCATGACGTCTCCGAACTCGCTTATTACCAGGCGCGCGATCTGACCCGCTGATATCGACGGGCGAGCGCCGGTCGCTGAATCCGGGGGCTCGCTGGCCGGGCTCTGGACTCACGGCCGGTGCGGTATACAGGTGGATCGAAGCGGTAGAGCAGGGCACTGCTGGCCTGCTCGAGGAAGGCCCGCCTTGTGTGGATTAGCTCAATAGACTTGTTCGGGCAGCCAGGTGGCCAGCCCCGGCCAGAACGCGAGGATCAGAATCGCCAGCACCTGAATCGCCACGAACGGGATCACGCCACGGTAGATATCGCCGGTCTTTACGCTCCGTGGCGCTACGCCGCGGAGGTAGAACAGCGCGAACCCGAACGGCGGGGTAAGGAACGAGGTCTGCAGATTGATCGCGATCATCACCCCGAGCCAGATCGGGTCAAGACCCATCGCGAGCAGCACCGGCCCGACGATCGGCACCACGACGAAGGTGATCTCGATAAAGTCGAGCACGAATCCGAGCAGGAACATCAGCAACATCACCACCAGCATCGCGCCGAACACACCGCCGGGGAGACCGGACAAAAAATTCCGCACCAGTTCATCACCGTGATAGCCGCGGAACACGAGCGAGAATACCGACGCCCCGATCAGGATCAGGAACACCAAGCTGCTGACCCGCGCGGTCCGGTGCACCACCTCGCGCATGCATGCGC
>JBATKC010000148.1:0-2241 GCA_049669065.1 Gammaproteobacteria bacterium | reverse complement strand
GAACGCATGATGGAGCAATACGTAAGCCGATCCCGGAGCATAGGGTCCGGCATAGTTACCGACGACCGCATCAAAGCCATACAGCGCCTTTATCGGTTCGGATTCGAACCAGTCGTCCAGGATCTCGCCGGCGCTGCGGGTAAAGATCTCGTGCAGATCGCGCTGACTGGAGGCGGATAACGCGCGGGTCCGCTGTCCGAGCCGCAGCGCGGCCAGCACCGCCTGGATACCGCCGCCAGGGCCGGGCGGTGTCTGCAGCAGCGTGGCGCGAAGCTGGTCCGCTACCGTCTCCAGCATGCGCTGAAATTCGTCCAGCCGCCCGGCGTCATGATGCGAGAAACGGGCTACCTCCTGACGCAGACTGCCGGCATCGATCCCGGACGAAAAAGCATCGCCATCCGCCAGCGGCAAGAGATTGTTCATCGGTCGTTCGAGGATGCGCAGCCCATGTTCGGCCAGACGCAGATCGGTGATCACCCGGGGATTGAGCAGACTGACCGTATAGCTGGCCACGGAGTTGCGGAAGCCGGGATGGAATTCCTCGGTGACCGCGGCGCCGCCGACCACGTGGCGGCGTTCCAGCAGGGTGACGCGCACACCGGCGGCGGCCAGATAGCAGGCGCAGACCAGACCGTTGTGGCCGGCGCCGATGATGAGAGCCTCGGGGGCGGATCGCTGGGCCATGGTCCTTTCAGGCTCGACGGGTGATGGTGGAGGGCCCCGGCGCAAATGCCGGAGCGCGAATGATAAGCGACTCGCGTCGCTGCCGCTCGCAGCGCGGCAGGGATCGCCGCCAGCGGAAAGGCTTGCCGCGCTCCCCGGGCTACTGTATATAACAACAGTAACTGTCCATCCATACAGTAGAGTGTTTGCCATGTATGAACTGACCCCTCGCCAATACCAGGTGCTGGAACTGATCCGCCAGGGCATCGAAGAGGAAGGCATGCCGCCGACCCGGGCTGAGATCGCCCTCGCGCTGGGATTCAAGTCGGCCAATGCCGCCGAGGATCATCTGCGCGCGCTGGAGCGCAAGGGCGCCATCGAGTTGATACCGGGTATGTCCCGGGGCATCCGCCTCAAGGACACGCTGCGCGAGCAACTGGGCCTGCCGCTGGTAGGGCGGGTGGCGGCGGGTCAGCCGATCCTGGCCCAGGAACATATCGAGGCCCGCTATCAGGTGGATCCCGATCTGTTTTATCCCCGGCCCCATTACCTGCTGCAGGTCCATGGCATGAGCATGCGTGATGCCGGCATCCTCGATGGCGACCTGGTCGCCGTACACCGGACCCCCGAGGTCCGCAGCCGGCAGATCGTGGTCGCGCGTATCGACGACGAGGTGACGGTCAAACGTTACCGTCAGGAAGGGCGCATCGTCTGGCTGTTGCCGGAGAACCCGGATTTCGAGCCGATCCGGGTGGACATGAGCGAGCATGAGTTGACCATCGAAGGCGTCGTGGTCGGGGTCGTACGCCGGGACGTCAACGGATGAAAAAATCGCTGGACGCCCTGCTGGCGGATCCGCGCGTCTGGCGTGGTCGGCAAGCACCGCAGGGTATGCGGACCCTGTCCAGCGGTTACCGCGCGCTGGATGCCATCCTGCCGGGTGGTGGCTGGCCTCATGCCGGGCTGACCGAGATCGTGGTCGAACGCTGGGGCACCGGCGAGTTGCAGATGATCGTGCCCCTGCTGCGCCAGCTCAGCGGTGATGAGCATGATGCAGCGGCAGATTGCCCCGGCTGGATCGCGTGGATCGCACCGCCCTATGTCCCCTATGCGCCGGCTCTGGCGACGGCAGGCATCGACGTATCCCGGCTGCTGCTGGTGCATGCTGCGATCGATAGCGAGGTCCTGTGGGCGGCGGAACAGGCGCTGGTCTCGGCCAGCTGCCAGGTGGTGCTGGCCTGGGCCCGGAATGCCGCCCATCGTCAGCTCAGACGTCTGCAGCTGGCCGCCGAGGACGAAGGTGTGCCCTGTATCGTGTTCCGCTCGCCCGAAGCCTTGCGTGCAGCATCTCCCGCCGCCCTCAAACTGTATCTGGGTGCAGGCGTGAACGGACGGCTGGAGGTGATCAAAAGTCGCGGTGGCCGTCCCGCCAGTCTCCCGCTGCGGGATCTGTTTCTTGATGACGGCCACTAAAGCGCGCCGCCGCCATGCCCAGGTCCCAGGCCTCACTGCCTCTGTTTCCCGCGTCGTCGCCTGCCACGGCGATGCCGCTGCCCGTGCCGGCGCGCCGGCGTCAGC
>JBATKC010000147.1:0-6500 GCA_049669065.1 Gammaproteobacteria bacterium | reverse complement strand
TCTCTACGCTTTGGCGCGCGCAGGCGCGCTGCCGCGGGGTGTTGCAGTGTATTACGACTTCGCCGCTTTCGCGCAAGCCCTGGCCAGCGCTCTCGACGGCAGCGTCGAGGTCCGCAGCCTGCACGGCACCGGGCATTGGGATGACGACACTGCCGAGTTTGTGACCACCCGTCTGATGGTGGTAATCGGACGCTAGGCGAACGCGCATCCGCCCGGTCTGGATATCCGGCCGGGCGGATGTGATGTTCCAAAAGTCCTCAGGCGCAGTGGGCGCTAGTCGGTTATCGGCTCGACCCGGTAGACCACCGGCTCCCACTGGTCATAGCGGCTGCCGACGATGCGCGCGCCGATGTAATAGCGTTGACCCTCTTTCACCTCGAGCACCATGCTGCCGAGCATGTCTCCACGTCTCGGGTTTTGTGGCGGCAACTTTATCTCGTCGCCACGTCTGAATATCGCGGTCAGCACCAGCTGGTGTCGACCCGGCGCCACCCAAAACGCATTGGGCTCGGTAAAATGGTAGCCACGCTCAACCACGATCAGCGACACATCCGGCGGGATGCGGCTAAAACCCAGCGCCATATAGCGGCCGTCCAGACGATTCAGGATCACCGGGTGGATACCCTCGCTGCGCACGCTGCCGGTCACCGAGATAATGCCGTGGGGCTGGTCGGCGCCGACCGTCGGGCTGTGTAGTCCGCACGCGGGCAGAAGCGCAATGAGAAACAAGGCAGCAACCAACCGTGTCAGATGGATGGCCACAACTGGTTTGGCGCGACGCGGTTTCATGGATAGCAACCTGGCACTCTGGATCAGATGGGTCTGACGTTTGGACCGCGCCCGGCGCAATAGATTTCGCTCCCTGGCAAACAACGTGCTCGCGCGGGCCCCGGCCAGGTCCCGCATCACCTACATGGCCGGCGCGATGGCCGCCGGCACTGCCATCGACAGGAAGAACAGACTCATGCCCTTGGCGCCCTCGACATAGTCCGCCGGCGCGGCTTCTTTGACCACCACGGGGATGACAAACTTGTTCGGCTTGAAGGCGTAGGTCTCGGTACCCTCGATGGTGCTCGTGGTACGCGTGATGTTGGTCCTCGCGGCCAGGTAATAACGATAACCGGGCTCGATGTCGATGGTCAGCGCTTCGACCACGATCTCCTCGCGCAGGATGCGATTCTCATCCGGCACCAGCTGCTGAGACCGGGGCGCGGTGTCCAGCGGCCATACCTTGATCGTGTGCTCACCGATCGGCAGACGGAAGGTGCGGCGGGTATAGCTGACCGGTTCGCCGTCGATCTCATAGATCCACGCGCGTTCCAGCCCGGGGCGTACCTTGTTGAGGATGGTATTGGTCAACAAGCCCGACTCCCGGCCGGGCTTCAGACCCTGGTTCATGTATTGGTTGACCTGGTTGCCGGCGCAACCCGCGGTCAGAGAGACTGCGAGCATAGTGCCGGTCAGTACCATCAGAAGGCGCTTGCTTATATCCACCTGGACGACTCCGCCCGGAGCAACGCGTCCGGGAACACCGTCATGATAAACGCTGATCCGGGCCGGCCCAAGCATGCGTCAAGCGGCGAGTCCGGCTTGACGCGGTCGCCGCGCTGCTTTTTGATGCTACCCATGGGGACCACGCATGTGCAGACCAACCCGATGCCCGCAGCCGTTGCCGCCGTGGCGGCGTTTCGCGACGAATTCCGCCGCGATCACATCGGCGCGCGTTATCGCGGCTGGCTGCACCTGGCATTCACCGCCGGGCTCTGCCTGCTGGTGATCGCAGTCTGCGGGGTGTCTCTGCAGGACGTAGGTCCAGCCGAGTGGCTGACAATCCCGGTCACCGCTCTGTACGCCAATCTGGTTGAGTACTTCGGCCATCGCGGCCCGATGCATCACCGGGTGCGCGGCCTGGGTCTGATCTATGAACGTCATGCGGGTCAGCATCATCGCTTCTTCCGCGACGATCTGATGGCCTTCGACACCAGCCGTGATTTCAAGGCAGTCTTGTTTCCGCCGGTGCTGATCGTATTTTATCTGCTTGCGTTCGCAATGCCGGCAGGGCTGATGCTGGCCTGGTTGTTCTCGGACAATGTGGCGCTGTTGTTCGTGATCACCGCAGTGGCCTATTTCCTCAACTATGAACTGCTGCATTTTGCCTATCATGCGGCACCGCAGTCGTGGCTGTCGCGCCTGCCGCTGATGGATAGGCTGCGACGCCTGCACACCCTGCATCATCGGCCGGGTCTGATGCAGCGATACAATTTCAACATCACTTATCCGGTGGGCGACCTATTGTTCGGGACACTGTATCGTCAACCCACCGGGTGCGAAGGATCGCGCCAGACCGATCAGTCACCCGCGCGCTAAATGCTGCCGCGCCGCTCCCCGGAGAGACGTTTTGCAGGACCGCGAGAACAAGATGCCTGACGCCGACACCGGGGGCGCCGCGGACGCATCGACCGTAGCGCCCGCATCGCCACCCTCGCGCTATCGGGCGTTCATCAGCTACAGCCACGTCGACCGCAAGATCGCCCGCTGGCTGATGCACAAACTGGAAGGGTATCGGGTCCCCAAACGCCTGGTCGGCAAGGCGACACCTTACGGACCCGTGCCACCGAAGCTGGGACCGATCTTCCGCGATCGGGACGAGCTGGCCAGCGCCAGCGATCTGGGTGAACGCATCACCAGCGTGCTGCGCGAATCGGCGGCCCTGATCGTAATCTGCTCACCGGCGGCCGCCCGCTCACGCTGGGTCGGCGAGGAGATCCTCGCCTATAAGCGCATCCATGGCCCGGATCGCGTGTTTTGCCTGATCGTCGACGGCGACCCTCAGGCCGGCGACGACAGCCAGCAGTGCTTTCCCCGCCCGCTGCGTTATCGGATCGATGACGATGGCCAGCTGAGCGATATGCCGATCGAGCCGGTGGCGGCAGACATCCGTGCCCAGGGCGACGGCCGTCGTCGCTCGGTGATGAAGCTGATTGCGGGGCTGCTGGGCGTCGGCTATGACGAACTGGTCCGGCGTGAGCTGGTCCGCCGACATCGGCGCATGACCGCGATCACCATCGGCGCGGTGGCCGGGATGGCGCTGGCCTCGGCCCTGGCCGCGGTCGCCTATATCGCCCGCGATGACGCCGAACGTCGCCGCGGACAGGCAGAAGATCTGCTCGGCTTCCTGGTCGAAGACATGCAGGAAAGGCTGAGCCCGCTGGGCCGGCTCGACGTACTGGAGACGGTGCTGGACAAGACCATGGAGTACTTCTCCGGATTGGGTGAGCGGGATCTGACCGACACGGCGCTGGCGCGGCAGGCTCAGGCAATGGTCAAGATCGGCGAAATCCGCGCAGCTCAGGGCCGCTATCCCGAAGCACTGGAGTCATTCCGGCGAGCCTATGGCAGCAGCGCCGAACTGGTGCGTCATGACCCGGACAGCCAGCAGCTCCTGTTCGACCGGGGGCAGGCCGAGTTCTGGGTCGGCTGGATGCATTGGCGGGAGGACCAGCTGGACGAGGCCCAGGTCTGGCTGACGCGCTATCGGGATACTGCGCTGCAGCTGGTCGCGCTCGACGCGACCAACCCGGACTGGATCACCGAAACGGTTTACGGTTACCACAACCTTGCGGTACTGGAAATAGAGCGCGGGCGACTCAAAGAGGCCGACGAGATGTTCGAATCGGAGATCGTCATGATGGAGGGTCTGCTGCAGTCCGATGAGGACAATGCGACCTTGCGTTACGATCTGTCCGATGCCATTTCCTGGCGCGGCACGATCGCCAGCATGCTCGGCGATCTCGACCGGTCGCAACAGCTGAAACAGAAAAGCCTGAGCCTGCTCGAGTATCTGGTATCGCGGAGTCCGGGTAACAAGAACTTTGTCAGCCAGATGCTGGTCGCGCGTTTCCTGGTCATCAGGACACTGATAATCACCGGCCGTGTCGACGAGGCGCGGCAGATGCTGGAGCAGAATCTGGCGGCCCAGCGCAACCTGGTTCGCCACGATCCGCAGAATAAGGATTGGCTGCTCGATCTGATCAGAACGCAAACGACTCTCGCCGGCCTGCTGCTTGCTGGCGGAGAGCTGAGTCCGGCGACAGCCCTGGCCGAGGAGGCAACAGGCAATCTCCAGCGCCTGGCCGAACGTCTCGAATCAAGTCCCGCATTTACCCGCCGCAAGGTAGCGAGCTACGCGGTGAATATTCGGCTCCGTTTACGCACGGCCGAGTTCGACGCTGCCAGAGCGCTGATGAGCGAGGCGCTGCAGGCCGCAAGGAGCACCCAGCCCAAGAAACGGGTCAGCCCCGATGACCTGGCGATGTTGGCGGGGATGCTGATCCTGGCTGGGGAGCTGGAATGGCAAGCGGAAGACCCGCAGGCGGCGCGCGCGCTGTGGCTAGAGGCGAGCCGCCTGTTGCAGCCCGTCGCCACCGAATCCCGCAACTTCCTGATCCTGGATCCATGGATCAGGGCGCAACTCTGGCTCGGCCAAAAAGAGACGGCCAGGCCCTTCCTGGCGAGGCTGGATGCGTCGGGTTACCGACCGCTGGAACCCTGGCCGGAGATATGAGCGCTCGACAACCCCGGCTCAGGTGACCGCGTCACGCTCCTCCCGCGGCTGCAGCGCGCTGCCACATCGTTTGCAGTAATCCGCGTCCTCCTCGTGGCCGCTCACGGCGCACTCCGGGCAGCGGATGTCGCTCTGTCGGCGGACCAGAACGTCGCGCAGACCGGCGGCGAATATGCCGGTAGGCACGGCGATGATGGCGTAGCCCATGATCATCGCGAGCGACGCGATAAACCGCCCCAGGTTGGTCTGCGGCGTGATGTCGCCAAAGCCCACGGTCGTCAGCGTGACCACGGCCCAATAGATCCCCTTCGGGATGCTGGTGAATCCGTTCTCCGGACCCTCCACCATGTACATCACCGCGCCGAACACCGTTACCAGGGTCAGCATCACATAGAGGAAGATCAGGATCCGTCTGCCGCTGTGCCGCATCGCTGCCACCAGCGAATTCGCCGCCCCCACATAACGCGACAGCTTGAGCACCCGGAACAGCCGCAGGATGCGCAACAGCCGGATCATCAGGAGCTGGCTGTAACCCACGGTGATCAGCTCGAGATACGCGGGCAGGACCGACATCAGGTCGACCACGCCAAAAAAGCTGAAAATATATTTGCGCGGGCTGCGCAGGCACCAGATGCGGATCCCGTATTCGATGGTGAAGAACGCGGTGAACAGCCACTCCAGCCGATATAACCCGACGCCAAAGCGCGCGTTGACCGTCGCCATGCTGGACAACACTACCGCGGCGACACTGACCAGGATGGCGACCAGCAACAGCAGATCCACGTTGCGGCCGGCCGGCGTATCGGAGAGAAAGATGAGCTGGAACGCGCGCCGCCGCAGCCGGCCCTCACCCGCCTCGTTTGTGCCATCAGAGAGTCTGGGTTCGTCTGCCATGCTCTGTCCCTTCGCTCCGCTCGCCGCAACGGCATTGAATCTGCCGCCGTACCGGGAGTCAAGATACCGCATTATCGGTTGATCGGCGCCGATTCCCCCTCTGCCGGCTGGCTCTCAGCCGCGTCATGCTGACCTTCCTGCGCAGCGATGTTCGGTGCGCATCTCAATCCAGGGAAGGAGAATCGATATGCGAAGTGTTTTGTTCAGCGCCATCACGGCGCTCATCCTCGTTCCGACCATCGGCCAGGCGGCTGTGGAAACCCAGGTCACGGCCTGTCACGGCTGTAGCGAGAGTCGAGCCCGGGCCACGGCCGAAGCTGCGGTCTCGCGGAGCTGGGGCCCGGGCGTCTACGACGTCTATGTGGTCGACACCCCCGGCAACCGCCTGCGGCGGTATCTGGTGACCTCGGAATTCGAGGGCCGGCTCTGGGACAAGTTCGCCACGCCTCGGACACCCAAAGCAGACTACAAGAGCTGGTTCGACCAGGCACGCGGCGAATGGGTGTATGTCGACACCGCCGCCAAACCCGGCGTCGTGCTGGGTGACGATATCCCGGTGCGCAGCGCCGAAGACGTGCTGGGCAGCGCGGCCAACCAGATGGTCGTATCCGAACAGATCAACCGCAGCATCCCGGCGCGGATCGGCTCGTTGTTTGGCGCCGCCCTGCGGATGTTTCGCACCGTATTCATCAGCGAGATATATATCGAGGTCGGTTTCGCGGACGGCTCCACTGCGCTGTTCACCCTCGACCGCATCGACAGCCCCCTGAGCGGTCATATGTTTGTCTATGTCTACAAGAAGGGCTCCGCGCGCGACAGCGAGGGCAACGCGATCCCCGATTCCACTGCATCGTTTGATCCCTTTGACGGCAGATTCGGCTCGGATTACAACTTCCAGATGTTCGAGCGACGCGCGCGGATGTACGGCGCGGACGGGCTCGATCCGATCCGGAATTTCGAGCCGCTGCCCGCCCATGTAGTCTGTGCATGGGGCGACGGCGGTATGATCAAGTGCTGGCGGCGTTAGAGTATTGCCGGTGGC
>JBATKC010000146.1:0-1658 GCA_049669065.1 Gammaproteobacteria bacterium | reverse complement strand
GGCCTGCGCGAACGCACGCAGCCGGCCGCGACCGGTCAACCCGCGGGGACGGCCGCGAGCCGCATTGTGGGCGCCGATGGCTTTCAGGTCCCGCATCAGACCAAAGACATCCTCATAAGTGAGTGAGAAATAGTCGACATCCATAACCGGCTCCGCGAGACCGGAGCGGACCATCGCGTCACCGAGATCGTGCATATCGATAAAGCGACTGACATGGACGCCGTCATCGACCTGCCGCCAGGCTTCTCTGAGTTCGCGCAGCGTGTCCGGCCCGAAACTGGCAAAACTCAGCAGACCGCCGGGGGCCAACACGCGGCGGAATTCCGCGAAGACCGCGTCCAGGTCATTGCACCATTGCAGCATCAGGTTGGAAAAAATCAGGTCGACACTGGCGTCCGCCAGCGGCAGCGCTGCGGCGTCAGCACAGATCGGATCCAGGCGCCGCAGCAACGGTCGGCGTCGCCGGGCCTGCTGCAGCATGCCTTCAGATAGATCCAGCGCGATCAGTCTGCTGCCGCGATACCGTTTCAACAGCGCGCGACCGGCGTGGCCCGTGCCGCAGCCCGCATCAAGAATGACGCCGGGTTCGAGTCGTACATACTTTAGGCGATCGAGCAGCTCGGCTCGGACCTCTGATTGCAGCACGGCGGAGGCGTCATAGCCGGCGCTGGCGCGATCGAATGCGCGCCGTACCTCGCTGGGGTCCAGGGTCAGGGGATCCGGCTCCGCCGTGGTGTTCATGCGGGTGCCTCTCCCTCGACTGCGGCCGTGCCGACAAAGGCCTGCAGGCGCTCAAGGACCGCGTCGCGATGCGACAGGAACGGCGCGTGTGAGGCGCCCGCGATGACTTCGAGTTCAGCGTTAGGCAGCGTCGAAGCGAGCCGCCGGCTCGCTTCCGCCGGACACAGGCGATCATGCTCTCCGGCCAGGACCAGTGCCGGATGATGGATCGCGGACAGCCGGTCGCGCAGATCAGTATCGCCCAGCACGCGCAGTCCGTCGGCCAGCGCGCCCGGATCGGGCTCACCGTGAGCGAACACCCGCCGGCGCAGGGTGCGCAGAAGCTCAACCGCGTGGCTGTCGCCACGGACCTGCAGCGTCAAAAAATCGCGGACCGTCTTGCGGTAGTCCGCGGTCAGCTCCATACCGAAGCTCGCGAGCACGTCCGGCGCTACCCCGCATGGCCAGTCAGGGCCGCTGACAAACCTCGGCGTCGTGGCCATCAGCACCAGTTGCTCGACCCTCTGTGGCAGCCGCCGGGCCAGCTCGATCGCGATCAGCCCGCCCAATGACCAGCCGACATAGATGGCCTTGCGCGGCGCGTTGTATGCCACGGCTTCGACAAATTTTTGCAGATTCAGATCGGCGGCCCGGGGGCTGGCGCCATGACCCGGCAGATCCGGACAGATCACTCGGTGCCTGCGGCTGAGTCGTGGCAACAGATCGGACCAGATACCGCCATGCAGACCCCAGCCGTGGATCAACACCAGCGCCGGTCCCTGACCGACTGACTCCACGTGGAGCTCCATGCTCATGCGGCCGCCGCGACGATGTCGGCCGCGGCCAGTGCGTCGAGCAGATCGTCTACATCCTGGTCCGAGTGCGCTGCAGATAATGTGACCCGCAGCCGGGCCGTGCCGGCCGGCACGGTCGGGGGG
>JBATKC010000145.1:0-7878 GCA_049669065.1 Gammaproteobacteria bacterium | reverse complement strand
GTTTCTTGGCGACCGTCTGCAGTGGGCGGCCCGGGCAGAGAAGCTCGAGGTCGCGCTCGATGCGTCATTGTCAGACGCTGATGACCTGCGCGCCGTGCTCGATTCAGAGCGTACCCAGCTCGAGCGTATGCGCCGGGACCGGTCACGGCTCGACGGTCGCATCGCGGAACTGGAGCAGCGCCAGTCGCTGGCGGCCGGTCTGGAGCTGGCGGTCCTGTTCCGCACCGGCAGCAGCGAGCTGGATGCGGATGCCGCCACCCGGATTGAACGGCTGGCGGTGTTGCTGGAACAGGAGCCGACGCTGACGGTGCGTCTCGACGGCTATGCCGACCCGCGTGGTGATGATGCCTACAATCTGTCGCTGTCGGCAGACCGGGCCGCCGCGGTGCGCGATGCGCTGCTGGCCCACGGCATCGAAGCGGAACGGGTCCGGGTTCAGGCCCATGGGCATACCTTCTCTCTGGCTGCCGAAGGCGATGCGGATGGCTTCGCGCTGGAGCGACGTGTCAGCATCAGTCTTGGCGTGGAGGACGATCCGGCAGTGGTTGCACAGGAGCGCCAACCGGGCGCCCCATGACGGTATCAATATGGCGAGCGCTGCGGCGCTCGCCTTTTTTCTGTGCAGGGTCTGTGCCAAGATCGAAAACGTTGTCCGACGCATTCTGAATCTCATATGCAAATCGACGCTGCGCTGTTGCCAATCGGCTGGCTCTGGGCTTCCCGGATCATCGCGCTGGTGATACTCGTGTCTGCGGCCCGGGCCATGCACTGGAGAGGCCTGCTAAGGGATCCGTCCACGCTGCATCGGTTTGCGGCCTGCACGGTCGCGTTGCTGGTGCTGTGGTCAATCCGCGCCACTGTGGGCCAGGGTCCGGGGCTGCATATCCTGGGCGTGACCACCGTCACGCTGGTGCTGGGACCCGTTGCGACGCTGGTCGCGACGTCTATCGCCGAGGGGGTGACCGGTCTCGGCATGAAAACCCAAAACGCGTTGGCTGCGAGTTGGCTGGCGGGATCCGTGCTGCCGATCGTGGCGACTGAGCTGGTGCGGCGGCTGGTGCGTCGGAAGCTGCCGCCGGATCCGTTCTCGTTCATTTTTGGCGCCGGGTTTTTTGGTGCCGTCGCGGCAACGGCCGCCGCCCATCTGGGTGCGTATCTGATGGTCGGTGCGCCTGACGCGGTGTGGTCGGGGGCGGTACCGTCGTGGTTGAGCTTTTTCCTGCTGATCGCGTTCCCGGAGGCGTTTATCAATGGCTGCATAATCACTCTGTTGGTGGTCTATTGTCCGCAACGCATGGCCGGATATGACGCGATCTACAGATACGATCGTCGCCGGTAGGGCGCCGTGGCTGGCATAATCACCGTCCCCGACGGAGAGGAGCAGGATCTTGCCCAAGGCCCAGGACTTTTTTCTTGATACGCCGACTGCCGACGCGCGTCAGCTAAAGCTTGTTACCGCCGAGTCTCTCGCCGCCTGGCTGACCACGGCATCCGCATCCCAGGCTGCCTGGGTCAAGGCCAGCGGTTTCCGGGCCCGTGCCGATACCGTCGTCGCCGTGCCGGGAGACGATGGGCAGATGGCCGTTGTCCTTGCGGGACTGGGCGAGCAAGCGCCCGGTCTGCGCGGGGTCGCGGCGGTGGCTGCCATGTTGCCGTCTGGTGATTATGTGCTGGCAGGTAAATTCGAGCGCCCGGAAATTTTGGCGCTTGGATGGGCCATCGGCCAGTATCGGTTTGATCGATATCGGGCGGCTGATCCGGGTGTGCGCAGGCTGGCGTGGCCGGGCGGCGTGGATCGGGCCTCGGTGCTCAGTGCCGCGACAGCGGATTTTCTGGTGCGCGACCTGGTCAATACACCGGCCTCGGATATGGGCCCGGCCGAACTGGAAACGGCCGCGCTGGCGCTGGCCGGCGAGTTCGGCGCCGAATGGCGCATCGTCAATGGCAGCGCGTTGCTGGAGCAGAATCTCCCGGCCATCCATGCGGTCGGACGGGCCAGCGCCCGCGAGCCGCGTCTGATCGATCTGCAATGGGGCGATCCGGTGCGGCCGCGGCTGACGCTGGTTGGCAAAGGCGTGTGTTTCGATTCCGGCGGTCTCAATATCAAGCCGCCAGCGGGCATGCGGCATATGAAAAAAGATATGGGCGGCGCGGCCCATGTGCTCGGGCTGGCGCGGATGATCATGGCGGCCGATCTCCCGGTGCGTCTGCGCGTGTTGATCCCGGCGGTGGAGAACAGCATCGACGGTAATGCCTATCGGCCCGGCGATGTGATCACGACGCGCAAAGGGCTGACGGTGGAGATCGGCAATACCGACGCCGAGGGGCGCATGGTCCTGTGCGACGCGCTGGCGCTGGCTGGTGAGGAATCGCCGGATCTGATCATCGACATGGCGACCTTGACCGGAGCCGCGCGGGTCGCGCTGGGCCCGGAGCTGCCGGCGATGTTCTGCAGCGACGATGGGATGGCCACCAGATTGCAGGCCAAATCAGCGCTGACCGAGGACCCGCTGTGGCATATGCCGCTATGGGCGCCGTATGACCAGGACCTGACAAGTGCGATAGCGGATCTCAATCATATCGCCAGCAATGCCTTTGCCGGTTCGATCTATGGCGCGCTGTTTCTCCAACGCTTTGTCGATGCGACGACGGCCTGGCTGCATCTGGACGTCTATGCCTGGAATGCGAAGACCCGGGCCGGTCGGCCCGAGGGCGGTGAGATGCAGTCGGTCCGGGCGCTGTTCGCGCTGCTCGAGGAACGCTACCGCGACTGAGACGGGCGGCCGGTGTAACGGCTTGCAGCAAACAGCATCAGCCACAGCAGACCGATCGCAATGACGGCCAAGGCGGCGGCCACATAGGCGAAAAAATCGGGCGCCTTCATCATCGTGGACATCAGCGAATCCTGGTAATAGAAGAACCACTGATTCTCGGCCGGAAAGATCAGATCGTGCAGGGCGTAAAATACCTTTTTCGCGCCGATCAACAGCACCACGGTCACGGTCACCAGGAACCCGGCGCCGGTCATCACCAGCATGCGCCGTGCAGGCGGGAGACGGCGCCGTCGCCGACGCAGCACCACGATCTGTAACGCCAACACAAGCAAGGCGGCCATGCCGGCCAGCTCCAGTATGCTTACCAGGCGCGCCACATCCCGGAGATGGACGATCTCCGGCGGTCGCAGCAGAGAGCCCAGCCGTTTTCCGCTCGGATCGTGATAACTCAGGCTCTCCAGCCCGCGGCCGTGGTCGCGAATCGAGCGGCCGATGGCCGCAAACAGACGCTCACGTTCCTCCCTGCTGGTCTTGGCAAATCCGTCCCGATACCGGTTTTCCGCGGCGAAGCGGTCGATGTGTGCGCCGATGCCGGCCGGCTCATACAGCGCGGGATAGAGATAGTCCACGGACGCCACCAGACGCCAGGCCACGAACAGGGCGCCAAGCAGCGCGGCGGTGACGAACAGGCACACCGCCGGCCATTGGGCTGGAATTGTGGAACCTCGATCGGTTTTCACGGGACTAAGTTACCATGTAGCGCAACAATCCCGGGGTCCCGCGGCTCAAACACGGTCGCTCCACGTGGTTGAATTCCACACAGTCAGGTGCCAACAACAGGGGGATGGAAATGATCACGGGTCTTGCACGTGCCATGGTGTCCATGGCGGTTTTGGTGATCCTCCTGGGGGGTTGTGCGGCGGCGGGCCAGAGCGCCGCGGGCAGGGCGGTGCTTGATTTTTCGCGTCCCCCTAACCAGTTTTTTCCTGCCCGGCTGGTGGTGCTGAACGGCACCAACGTCAATGCTCCCATGTCGCGATCCAGTTTCTGGGTAGACCCGGGGGTGCATGAGATCGTCATCGCGGCGGCCATCGATGACCGGACGCTGGTCAGCCGTCCGGCCAATCGTTCGGCCGGCACCGATCCGGGACGCACGACCATCGAAGTCGAAGCCGGCAAGCGTTACAACATCGGCGCTCAGCTGATCAATGATAGGGGTGACTGGGAGCCGGTGATCTGGCGGATCACGGATCAGTGAGCCGGGCAACAACCCTCGCGAGCCGAAGAGTCTGTGGGACGGCGAGGGGTTTTCTCAAACAGGAGAGGGGAATATGAAACGCATCATATTATCGGTATGCGCCCTGCTGCTGGCTGGCGCGAGCTGGGCGGGTGAGGGTACCGAGGGTAAGGCGATCCTCGACTTTTCCGAGGTCCCGGCCAAGTTGTCGCCGGCGAGACTGGCGGTACTGGACGGCAAAAACCTCTCGGGACCGGCATCGAAGAGCAGCTTCTGGGTAGAGCCGGGCGTACACGAGATCGTGGTGACCGCGGCGATCGAGAACACGATGGAGCTTCCGGGGGCGATTGTTAACCGGCACGTTGGACCGGGTGACGATCCGGGCAAGACCAGCATCGAGGTCGAGGCCGGAAAGCGCTATCGCATCGCGGCCGAAGCACTGGACAACAAGGGCAACTGGCAGCCCGTGGTGTGGAAGGTCGAGGATATCAAGGAATAGTCAGTCTTCGCCCGACAGCCGCCGACGGCTGTCGGGTGGTGCCGGCGCGATTATGCCGCGCCGGTAGGGCAGGACCTCGATGACCTCGCCGGCCAGATGGCGCTGTTTGAGGTCGCGCCAGAAGGCCGCGGTCAGGATCTCCGCGTGGAATTGCATAAACACCTCGAGATGCTTCGGTTCCAGACCGAGAAACGATACGAACTGCTCCGGGAACACGTCGTCCTCGCCCACATAAAACCAGGCCTCCGCCTGCATCTCTTCTTCGAGCGTCGCGGCCTTGGGCATATCACGGAAGTTGCACTCGGTGACCAGGCACAGTTCGTCATAATCGTAGAAGATCACGCGGCCGGTGCGGGTGACGCCGAAATTCTTTAGCAGCAGATCACCGGGGAAGATGTTGCTCGCCGCCAGATCGCGGATCGACTGACCATAGTCGATGACCGCGAGTCGCGCCGCTTCCGGGCTGGCCTCCTGCAGATACAGATTCAGCGGCGTCAGCCGCCGTTCGATATACAGATGCTCGATCACCAGCTGGCCATGCTCGATCCGGCAGGTCTCCGCGCTCGCGCCGAGTAACTCCTCGAGCAGGCTCGGCTCGAAGCGAGCCGGGCTGAAATCCAGCAAGCGGAACTCCTGGGCATCCACCAGCCGGCCGGCACGATCGTGTTTGAACACCAGCTGGTATTTCTCCAGCACGTCTTCTCTGACCACGGTCTTCGGGTAGGCGAACTGATCGCGGATGATCTTGAACACGATGTCATAGGAGGGCAGCGTGAAAACCACCATCACCATGCCCTTGTCGCCGGGCGCATTGATAAACAGATCGTCCGAGTGGGACAGATGACGGAAGAAGCTCCGGTAGCGCTCCGTCTTGCCCTGTTTGGCGCGGCCGAGCACGGTAAAAAGCTCGGCCAGCGGCTTCTGCGGGATGATGCTGCGCAGAAACACGACCGCGTCGGCAACGGTTTCGAGATCGGCATGATAATAGGAGCGGGTGAAGCCGAACAGCACGCTGACGTCGGCCGGCCGCAGCAGCACCGCATCCACGGCCACGCCTTCTTCGGTGCTGCGCAGGCTGATCACCAGCGGCCGGTATTCGTCGTCCCGACTCACCATGCGGCCGACCAGGTAGGCGCGCGTGCCCTGGTAGAACACCGGCTTCAAAAACTCCAGTCGCGCCAGATTGTCGATACCGCCGCAGGAATGGCAGTTGTCGGTGATGTGCGAGTGGAGAAAGCGCAGGCTGAAATCCAGGTTCTCCCAGCCGACATCGAAGGCATAGGCATCCAGCAGCCGCTGGCAGGCATCGTCGAGAAAGCCGTCTACCGCAAACGCATTGACGGTCGGTTCCTGGTTGAGCGCCTCGATCGGGCGCTCCTCGAGCGCGATGTATTCAACTTCAGGGTCGATGCCGACCGTGTCGAAGATACGCCGGGTGATGGAGCTGAAATAGGTCTTGGTGAATTCCTGGTCCACATAGTCGCGGATCATCTCCGAGAATTCGATCTTGATCTGCTTCCACAGCGGGCGATCCTGCGGGTTCGGTTGCAGCCGTTGCACCAGCCATTCGACCAGCTTCTGCACCCACTGTTCGTAGAGATCGATCCGCGCGACCGCGTCCTCGTGCCCGTGCTGCCAGTCACGCTGTTCAAAGCGCTTGCGGGCCCGGCGGGTGATCTCCCGGAACTCATCATTGTAATCGCTGAACCCGTCGCGGATGGCCGCGGCGCATTCCTGCGCCAGGGCCATCCGTTCCGGATCGCTGCTTGCTACAAGCGTCATGCTGTCCGGTGCCGGCGTCCGTCTACATGTTGCCGATCAGGGCGTCACCGAACTCGCTGCATTTGACCTCTTTCGCCCCTTCCATCAGACGGGCGAAATCATAGGTGACCACGCGCTGGCCGATGGTGGCGTCCATCGCGGCGATGATCCGGTCCGCAGCCTCGGTCCAGCCCATATAGCGCAGCATCATCTCGCCCGAGAGGATCAGCGAGCCCGGGTTGACTTTGTCCAGATTGGCGTACTTCGGCGCGGTGCCGTGAGTGGCCTCGAACACCGCGTGGCCGGTGGTGTAGTTGATATTGCCGCCGGGTGCGATGCCGATACCGCCGACCTGGGCCGCGAGCGCGTCGGACAGATAGTCGCCGTTGAGATTCATCGTGGCGATGACTTCGAACTCGCGCGGCCGGGTCAGCACCTGCTGCAGCGTGATGTCCGCGATCGCATCCTTGATCAGAATCCTGCCCGCATCCAGCGCCGCCTGCTGCTCGGTGTTGGCGGCGTCACCGCCTTTCTCCGCCTTGGTACGTTCCCACTGATCCCAGGTGTAGGTCTGCCCGGGGAATTCACGTTCCGCAAGTTCGTAGCCCCAGTTGCGGAAGGCGCCCTCGGTGAACTTCATAATGTTGCCCTTGTGGACGAAGGTCACGCTCTTGCGCTTGTTGTCGACCGCGTATTGGATTGCCGCCCGGACCAGACGGTCGGTGCCGTCCTGGGACACCGGCTTGAGACCGATTCCCGAGGACCCGGGGAAGCGGATCTTGCGGTATTCGCGCGGGAAGTGTTCCTTGAACAGCGCCAGGAAGCGCTCGCCGTCCTTGGATCCGCGCTCGAACTCGATGCCGGCATAGATGTCCTCGGTGTTCTCGCGGAAGATCACCATGTCCACATCCTGCGGATTGCGCACCGGTGAGGGCACGCCCTTGAACCAGCGCACCGGACGCAGACACACATAAAGATCCAGCATCTGCCGCAGCGCCACGTTGAGCGAGCGGATGCCGCCGCCGATCGGTGTGGTCAGCGGGCCCTTGATCGAGACCAGATAGTCGCGGCAGGCCTGGACCGATTCCTCCGGTAGCCAGGTGTGCAGCAGATCGTTGGCCTTCTGTCCGGCATAGATCTCCATCCAGTGGATCTGGCGTTTGCCGGCGTAGGCTTTCTCGACCGCCGCATCCAGAACCCGGACCGTGGCCCGCCAGATATCCGGACCGGTGCCGTCGCCTTCGATGAAGGGCACGATCGGGTTGTCCGGCACGATCAGCTTGCCGTCATCGATAGTGATTTTGGCGCCCGCTGTCGGTACCTCGAATTTTGCCTCTCCCATATCGGTTCGCTCCTTGCTTTGTTCTTATGCCGCCGGCGATGCGGCGGCCTGTCCGCGTATGATACCCGCAGCGCTCGACGCCCTGCCACGCGGATCGAAACAAAGCCTCAGGAAGCGGCGGCCTCGCGCCCGGACTCCCAGGCCAGCATCACTGCCTTGCGTCTGGGCCCCCAGCGGTAGCCGCCGAGGGCCCCGTCCTCGCGCAGCACGCGATGACAAGGGATCAGCCAGGCGACCGGGTTGTGGCCAACCGCCTGGCCTACGG
>JBATKC010000144.1:0-5548 GCA_049669065.1 Gammaproteobacteria bacterium | reverse complement strand
GCCCGACCGCCACCACGGCGCCGGTGACCCAGTCAGCCACGCCGAACGCCCCTTCGATCGCGGCCGCCATCGAGTTCGACTGGACCATGTTGCCGATGCCGAAGGCGGCCAGCGCGGTAAACAACGCGAACATGCCGCCAAGGAGGCGGCCAAAACCACGCCAGCGGATACCGCGCGACAGGTAGTACATGGGTCCGCCGGCCTGCTTGCCGGCTGCGTCCGTGACCCGGTACTTCACCGCCAGCAGCGCCTCACAATATTTGGAGGCCATGCCGACGAGACCGGTCATCCACATCCAGAACAGGGCGCCGGGCCCCCCGGCGGCGATAGCAGTCGCCACGCCGACGATATTGCCGGTGCCCACCGTGGCCGCCAGCGCGGTCATCAGCGCCTGGAAATGTGAGATCTCGCCAGGCCCTTTGCGCTCATCACGCGCCACGAACGCAAGATGCAGGGCGGGTCCGAGTTGACGGAACTGGAGACCCTTTAGTCGTACGGTCAAAAACAGACCGGCTCCGAGCAACAACGGGATCAGAAAATAAGGACCCCAGACGAAATCCGAAATCCGGCCCAGTAGCTGTGTCGTCTCCTCGAGCACCGCGCAGTCCTAGGTCCGTTGGCTGGCGTCGAGGAACACAGCGATCTCATCGAGATCCTTGCGCTCAATATCCGGCACCTGGACATCGTCAGCCGGATAGCCGGTCACCAGTAACAGGAACGGCCGCTCGTGACCCGGCCGGTCGAGGATCCGGTTCAGGAACTTCATCGGGCTCGGCGTGTGGGTCAGCGTAGCCAGACCCGCATGATGCAGCGCAGCCAGCAGAAAGCCGCTGGCGAGTCCGACCGATTCGGTCGGATAATAATGTTTGCGGCGCTGGCCATCCGGCCCGGCGCCCCAACGCTCTTCGAAGATGGCGATCAGCCAGGGTGCCGTCTCCAGGAATGGCTTTTTGGCATCGGTGCCCAACGGCGCCAGCGCCTCCAGCCATTGTTCCGAAGCACGATGATCATAGAAGTGGCGTTCTTCCTCCTCCGCCGCCTCGCGGATCTGACGCTTCACCTCCCCATCGCCGATAGCGACGAACTTCCACGGCTGCATGTTGGCGCCGCTCGGTGCGCTGCCGGCTGTGCGCAGGCAGTCCTCGATGATCTCCCTGGGTACGGGACGCGACGAGAACTCCCGGATAGAGCGACGCCCCTGCAGTTCCTCGCGCAGCGCTCGAGCCCGGGCACGCATCTCGTCTTCGGGATAGCTCCGGTACTCGTGCCATGGGCGGAAGCTGTGCCTTTGACTCACGGATTTTTCTCCTTCAGCGCCGGATCCAGCGCACCACGTGCTCCTCGATCCCCTCCGGCGCAACGTCGTTTTCACTCAGCACTCGTCCGCGCACGGAGATACCGGCCTGATGCACGCTCTCCCTGGTGCCCGAGACCAACGGATGCCACCAGGCCAGACCACGCCCTTCGGCCAGACGACGATAAGCACAGGTCAGCGGCAGCCAGCTCAGAGCGCTGATATTGGCCGCGTCCAGCCGCAGACAATCCGGCACCTGCTGCATACGGTGAGCGTAATCGCTGCAGCGGCAGTCATCGAGGTTGAGCAAGCGACATGCGACGCGGGTAAATTCGATGTGACCGGTATCTATGTCCTCCAGCTTGTGCAGACAACAACGGCCGCAGCCGTCGCACAAAGCCTCCCATTCTTCGGCGTCCATCTCGGCAAGGGTCTTGCTGCGCCAGAACGGAAGCTGTTCCGACTCAGGCATAGTCCGCTTCCAGCCGTGTCAGCAGCGCATCCTTGGTGTGCCAGCGCTCGCGCAGCCAGGCTTGCAGACGCTCTCTGAAGGCCTCGTCACCCGCATAGTCGCCTTCCGACATCCATTGCTCTATCGCATCGCAGCGGTAACGGATCACGATCTGGCGGACCTTGCCGCAGCACAGCTGCCAGAAGGTCGGCCGACCTTCGGGATACGCAATGGTGACATCCAGCAACTTGCGCAGGATGCCGTGCATGGCCGCCAACGTGTAGGCGATGCCACCGGCTCGCGGAGCCAGAAGATGGCGGTAAGGGCTGTTTTGCGTCTGATGCTTGGCGACAGTGAAGCGGGTACCCTCGACAAAGTTGACCAAGGTCGTCGGGACCTCACGGAACTTTTCGCAGGCCTTCTGCGTCGCCACCAGGTCCTGGTTGCGCTTCTCCGGATGTCTTGCCAGATACTCCTTGGAATGACGGCGCATAAATGGCATGTCCAGCGCCCACCAGGCCTGACCCAGAAACGGCATCCAGGCCATCTGCCGTTTGATAAAGAATTTCAGAAACGGAATCTGGCGATTTAGCGAGCACTGCAGGACCAGGATATCGACCCACGACTGGTGATTGCAGATGATCAGATACCAGTCCCGTCGCAGCAGCGGACCCTCGCCATCGACGTCCCAGTCGATCCGCTGGGTCAAGGCAAGGATGCGCCGGTTGATCCCGATCCATCCTTCACCGAGGTGACAGAGCCACTGTCCGACCTGGATCCGCAGTCGTCGGGACGGCACGATCTTGATCAGCGCGACAAGGAAAAACGGGACGCAGACCGCCAGCGTACCCACTGTCAGCATGCTCAGGGTCAATACGCCCCTCAGGTGCTCTCTCAACGTATACTTCATCGATGTATTCCGGTGTTGCCGTAATTCAGCACCACGATCACCCGGCAGCGCTGTAAGCCTTACGTGGCGCCTAGTTTAACCCCGCACGCCGCCCGCAGATGCAAGTTAACCCATATCGATGAAAACGGTATTCCTGGACTTCGACACCGTCAGCCATGACGACGTCAGGGCCGATGCGCTGCGCCTGCCCGGGATCGAGCTGGTGTTACACGGGGTGACGCCGCAATCGGCGCTCGACAAGCGGATCGCCGATGCCGCGATCGTGATCACCAACAAGATGAGACTCGGTGCGGACACGCTGGAGTCCGCGAACGAACTGCGTCTGGTCTGTCTGGCCGCCACCGGGACAAACAATGTCGATATCGAGGCCGCGCGGCGACTTGATATCGGGGTGTGCAATATCCAGCGCTATTGCACCGCATCGGTGGTGCAGCATGTGTTTGCGGTGATCCTGACGCTCACCCATCATCTGCAGGCTTACCAACAGCTGCTGCGGCAGGGCGCATGGCGCTCGAGCCCGCAATTCTGCCTGCTCGACTTTCCGATCCGTGAACTCTCCGGCAAGACCATCGGCATCGTAGGACTCGGCGAGCTGGGCAGCGCCGTGGCGCGGGTCGCCGAGGCGTTTGGCATGCGCGCACTGGTCGCGCAGCGTCCGGGTATCGCCCTACCGGGTGCTGACCACAGCGCTCCCGAGCGGACGCCGCTACAACGGTTACTGGCCGAAGCCGACGTCGTCAGCCTGCATTGCCCGCTGACCGAGGACACCAGCGGCATGATCGGCGCGGCAGAACTGCGGCTGATGAAAAAAGACGCGCTGCTGATCAACACCGCGCGTGGCGCCCTGGTCGATTCCACCGCGTTGGCGGAAGCGCTGATGTCCGGGCAGATCGGCGGTGCCGGCATCGACGTGCTGCCGGAAGAACCGCCGGTACACGGCGATCCATTATTGGACGCAGCGATCCCCAATCTGATCGTGACTCCACACATAGCCTGGGCAGCTCGTGAAGCCCGCCAGCGCGCGGTGGACGAGATCGCGGCCAACATCCGCGACTATATGGCGGGGGGCCGGCGGGGCCGCGTCGACTAGGATGGAGCCTGCAGAGGTACGCGAGTGAAGAAAGTCATCTGGTGGCTCAGACGCGATCTGCGTCTGCATGACAACCCGGCCCTGCGCGCCGCGATTGATCGTGCCGACGAAGTGATCCCGGTGTTTATCTGGGCGCCGGATGAGGAGGAGGAGTGGGGGCCCGGCGGCGCCCAGCGCTGGTGGTTACACCGCAGCCTGAAGGCCCTTGATCAATCGCTGCGGCGTCTGGATAGCCGACTGATCCTGCGCGAGGGCGACTCGCTGGCCGCGCTTCGCTCGCTGCTGCATGAGACCAAAGCCGGGGGCGTTTTCTGGAATCGTCTGTATGAGCCTCGCGTGACAGAACGCGACACCGAGATCAAGGAGGCGCTGCGGGAAGACGGTCACCAGGCCGAGAGTTTTAATGCCGGACTGTTATACGAGCCCTGGACCCAGGCAACCCTGAAAGGCGATCCTTATCGGGTATTCACGCCATTCTGGAAGTCCTGCCTGAAAGGGCCGGCGCCAGCCGCACCGGAAGCAGCGCCGCGGACGATGCCGACAGTCAGTGCCTGGCCGGACGGGACCCGGCTTGATGCGCTCGACCTGATGCCGCGGCGTGACTGGTACCATGGACTCGCCGAGGCGTGGACACCGGGAGAAGCCGCCGGGCTTTCCCGCCTCGAGCACTTTCTGGACAACGGTCTGAGTCATTACCACGACAAGCGTGACTATCCGGCGGTCGACGGCGTTTCCCGGCTGTCTCCATATCTCCATTTTGGCGAGCTCTCGCCGCGCACCGCCTGGCAGGCCGCCAGCGCCCGTCGCGCCGATTCGGGCTGTGAGCGCGGTGGCGAGGCTTTTGTGCGCGAACTCGGCTGGCGTGAGTTCGCCCACCATGTCCTGTTCTACTTTCCTCAGACGCCGGATCGGCCGATGGACCAGCGCTTCGAGAAATTCCCCTGGCGCGAGGATCCCGGGGGTTGGCTTCAAGCCTGGCAGCGGGGCCACACCGGCATCCCGATCGTCGACGCCGGTATGCGCCAATTGTGGCAGACCGGCTGGTTACACAATCGGGTGCGCATGATCGTCGCTTCGTTTTTGGTCAAGAACCTGCGTCTGGACTGGCGTCATGGCGCGCGCTGGTTCTGGGACACCCTGGTCGATGCCGACCTGGCCAGCAACACCATGGGCTGGCAGTGGTCGGCGGGCTCCGGGGCCGACGCGGCACCTTATTTCCGGATTTTCAATCCGGTCCTGCAGGGCGAGAAGTTCGATCCGGACGGCGGCTATGTTCGTGCCTATGTGCCCGAGGTACGCAAACTCCCGCCACGCTATGTGCACAAGCCATGGGCGCTGCCAGCCGCGGAGCGGGACAAGCTGGGTTTCGAGCTCGGTGTGAGCTATCCCGAGCCGCTGGTCGACCTCAAGGCCTCGCGCGAGGAGGCGCTGGCCGCATTCAAGGCTCTGCCGGGTCGCTGACCTGTTTGCCGACGCAGGTTCGGATGGCCCAATGCACGACGGGCCGGACCCGCGGTGACGTCATATCGAGCGCCTGTTGATAGCTGACCCAGCGGAATTCGCTGTGCTCGGGCCGGCCCAGCAGCGGGTTCACCGGCAGCGACACGTCCAGTGACGATGTCCGCGCGACATAGTAGCGGGCGATCTTGCCGCGGCTGTATGGCCCGGTCTCCACATATTCATGGCCCCACTCGAAGTCGAGATCGGTCAGCGTGGTCTCTTCCGTTACTTCACGGATCGCGGCCTCAATGGCCGTCTCGCCCGGCTCTACCATGCCCTTGGGAAAATCCCAGTGCTGGAAGG